>CBKWFZ010000199.1:0-6667 GCA_966673785.1 uncultured bacterium | reverse complement strand
GTACCGGGATTCGTCGGTGGCGACGGTAAAGCGTCATCTTAACCTTGATCACGTTTCATTCGGGCACGATGTGGAAACGGCTTATCTGTTGCTTGAAGCGGCGCATGTGCTGGGAAAACACAATGACGATACAACGCTGACCATTGCAAAGAAAATGGTGGACCACGCGTTGGAGAATGGCTGGGATGACGAGGTCGGCGGATTCTACGACGCGGGGTACTATTTTCCGGATAGCGCCGGCATTACGATCATGCGTGATACCAAAAACTGGTGGACACAGGCGGAGGGGCTGAATACGCTGCTCATGATGGCGGATCTCTTCCCGGACGATGAAATGGACTACTTCGGAAAGTTCAAATCCCTCTGGCACTATACCGACGAATACCTCATCGATCATGAACACGGGGAGTGGTACTCCGGTGGTCTGGACAAGGAACCAGAGCAGAAGACAGCGATGAAAGGACACATCTGGAAAGCGGCCTATCATCAGATTCGATCACTGATAAATTGTACGGAACGCCTGCAGCGACGCGACAGCGACTAGCAGCTAACCTTTTTTCTTTTCGTCGTCTTTATTGTTCTTGTCTTCGTCTTTTCCACCGAAGACGCGTTCAAGAAAACCTTTTTTCTCCTCCTCCTGCTTGGTCACGTCTGAAAGGTTGATCTCATTGTCTATGGATGGTTGTATTGCGCGAATGAAAGCGTTTCTCAGCACGTATGAGATCGTGTACCATACGTTTGCCTTCGGGTTTTCAACCTCTCCCTTGAAAGGAATCTTCGTGGCGACCTGATCTTCCTTCAGATTCTCGATCACCTGACCCGCGGCGCCGACCAAACCTTCCCACATTTTCTTGAAAAATGAATCCCCTTTGTCTTCCTTGCCAAGAATGCTCAGATCCCGCAACAACGGTTTTACATAACCGTCGAATTTTCCTTCCGCAGCTGCAACCTCAGTATAAAGTCCAAGCGTTCCCTTGCTTATGTCAACGTTAGCGTATGCCTCAAAGAAGTCGTTAAGGAGTGCGAGATTCGTATCGCGCAATTCGGCGTTGAGATCAAAGGTAGGAACATCAGCCATGGGGTTGAGTCTCATTTTCATTTCGAGGTCCCCTTCATACACCGTTGCCCGCGCCGTTATCGTCGCAGGAAGCACTGCACCCGAATCGTACGCATTGCGCAGGTTCGTTGCAACCACATGGGTATTTGTCAAAGCCACGTCTACTTTAGGCGTTGTGGTAAGGTCGCGGTAACTGATCGTGCCGTC
This sequence comes from uncultured bacterium, assembly GCA_966673785.1. Taxonomy (GTDB): domain Bacteria; phylum Bacteroidota; class Bacteroidia; order Cytophagales; family Cyclobacteriaceae; genus Ohtaekwangia. Next base: position 5,403 of record CBKWFZ010000199.1, on the reverse strand, counting down.
AACCACTTCAAACCTGTTTACCTTGATGGGCATCAGATCTTCAAGCAGTTCAATAAAGTCGGTTGAATCTTCCTTCAGTGTTTCAGGTTCGACTTTATTCTTCGTGAATAGTAGGTACGGCTCCTCGAACACGATCTCACTCACAATCTCGCCATGGATCAGCGACCGCCACTCAATGGAAAGGTCAATACTACGCGCACCGAAAAATTTTGTCTCTTTTCCCGATACGGAGTCGTGCATGTTGAGGTAAATGCTGTCGATCCGATAAGCACCACGGATAAGGGCAAGATCAATATCCTTGATATGACCGCGGTATCCCGGCATTTCGGCAAGCGCCTGATTCGCGTACCGCAGCACGGCGTAGGGAAGGATTAGTCGCACGACAACGAGCAATGCCAACACCACCAACGCAATCTTCCACGCGGTCTGCAGTTTACCGCCACGTTTTTCTTTCATCTTTGTCGGTTTTTTGGTTGCAGAGCGAGAAAAAGAAATGCCCGAAAACAGGAAATTACACTGTCGGTTCCCGAATACCCGTTCCACATTTTACCTTGGCGTATTATCAAACTACCGGCCTATGCGCTTTATTGCTGCTTTGTTATGTATGCTGTCCCTCGCCATCGGACTTTACGCTCAGGCACCCTTTCAGGATGAGATCGATCAATTCAGGAAACAGGACAGTCTCAACGCACCTCCGAAGAAGGCAGTCCTTTTTGTCGGCAGTTCTTCCTTTCGTATGTGGAAAAATGTCCAGGAGGATTTTCCTGAAATCAGAATAATCAACCGGGGTTTCGGTGGTTCCACGCTTGCCGATGTGATTCGGTATATGGACGATATCATCTTTCCTTATGAGCCAAAACAAATTGTCATTTACTGCGGCGAAAACGACATCGCCTCCGGGGAATCTCCTCAGACGGTACTTGATAGATTTGACATGCTCTTCACCGCCATCAGGAATAAACTGCCGCGCGTACCTGTCGTTTTTGTAAGTATGAAACCCAGTCCAAGCCGCAAAAAATTTCGCGAAGGCATTATCCATGGAAATTCACTGATCAGGCAATACCTCGCGGGGAAAAGAAACACCGTTTACGTCGACGTTTATTCACGGATGCTCGACAATTCGGGAGAACCAAAAGCAGATATCTTTCTTGATGACGAACTTCACATGAATGAAAAGGGGTACGCCATCTGGACCGAAGCCCTTCGGCCGGTGCTTAGATAAGCGACTCAGAACAACCGGTATTCGCGGATCTGTTGAACAAAAATGTCGATCGCGTCCGGATACATGACGATGCAGAACAGCAATCCGAATAGCGCTCCGTAAAGATGCGCATCGTGATTGACGAGGTCGCCGCCTTTTTTTCCCTGATAGTAGGAATAAATAAGATATATGGCGCCGAGAATGAAGCCGTTGATTCCAATGATCCCGTAGATGTAAATTTTATCGATGGGCCGGAAAAGGATAAACGCAAACACCACCGCCGACACTGCGCCGGATGCGCCCAGTGAATTATAGCCCGGATTACTACGATGTTTGAAGTAGCTCGGAACATCCGACACAATTAGCGCTAACACATAAAGTAAGAGGTAGTACACTCCGCCGAGCGAACCGAAAATTGCGGTAAAAATCATCTCCACAACCTGACCGAAAAAATACAACGCGATCATGTTGAAGATGAGATGCATGTGATCCTTGTGGATGAATCCGGATGTTATAAAGCGGTAATACTGACCGCGCAGATTGACCACATAAGGATTCATGATTAACCTGCGGGTGACGTCAGGTTTATTGAAGGCGTACATGCTGAGCACAACGTTTATGCCGATCAATATCCAGGTTAAACTCATAGCGTTTTAAAACAACTGCAAGTATAACCAAGCTTTAATTCGATTCCTATAGCGACTATTCCGCCTTTTTGAAATGCTTTTTCAGCAGATTGGACACGTCTTCGATGGCTTCGTCGTAAGACCGGTAAGTCTTTACACGGTAATGCTCATCCATCATCGGGAACCTCTCCTTGTCAACGTGGCCGTTGGAAATGGTCAGTATAACCCAATAGCCTTTTGAGACCGGGATCTTGTCGAATATCCGGGAAAAGATGCCGTCGATGTTTTGCACCTCGATGTCGATCCTGAAGTCGTTGAATTCTATTGAAGCCATTTAGTATCGAAAACCAATTCATTGGTCATTATTCAATCATCGTACCCGGCGCAGACCATTGAACCGATTGTGGAATTGCCCTTTTCCCGTTTCGGAATGTGGGAAAATTCAACAATCCGTACGACAATTACGGGTGCAACTGGTTAAATTGGCTGGTATGAAGGATTACAAAAAGTATTATATCATCCCTGCAAGCCCCGGGGAGCTTTATCTCGCGTTGACCAATCCCCTGACAATCCAGCTGTGGAGCGGCGAACCGGCGGAAATGTCGACGGAACCGGGGTCGGAATTCAGTCTTTGGGAAGGAAGCATTGTCGGGCGTAACCTTGAATTCCAAAAGGACAGCAAGATTGTGCAAGAGTGGTATTTTGGCGAGCAGGAGGAAACATCGGTGGTGACCATTAAACTGCATCCCCATGAAAAGGGAACGTCGGTAGAGTTGAGACACACAAATATTCCCGATTCGGATTGTGAAGACATCACTAACGGTTGGGACGAGATGTATTTCGGCGCGTTGCAGGACTTTTATGCAGACAACTGAGCATACGGGTATAACCGGAAATGGCATCTGAATTTTGCATTACAGGTGAAAAAACAAATTGTTATGAAAAAACCTGTTAAGATTTTACTGGCAGCTTTTCTGGCGACCGCTTTGTTTTCCTGTGGAAATCAGGCAAAACAGGAAGACGCAACGGAGGTAGCTCAGGAACAGAATGAACAAAATCTGGAGAATAAGCAGCTGGAACAAGCCAGCGATTTTGTAGTTAAAGCAGCTGATGCCGGAATGGCGGAGGTACAATTAGGCAAGCTTGCCGCTGAAAGAGCGACCAAGCCGGAAGTTAAACAATTTGCCGAGACGATGGTGCAGGAGCACACCAAGGCAAATGACGAACTGAAAACACTTGCTCAGCAGCAGAACATTACAGTTCCCAATGCTTTGAGTCAGGAGAATCAGGATAAGATGAACACACTGCAGGACAAGCAAGGTGAAGAATTCGACAAAGAGTACATGGATATGATGGTGAAAGACCACGAAAAAGTTGTCGATATGTTCGAGAAACAAGCTGAGAACGGTGACGTTCCGGAGATCAGCGAGTGGGCGTCGAACAAAGTGCCTGCGCTGCGTCATCATCTCGAGATGGCCCGTTCAACGGAAAGCACTATCGATCAGTCACAGAACTAATCCAACGGGATTAGCAAAAACAAGAAGGCCGTCTTCGTTTGAAGCGGCCTTTTTTTATCTCCACGTTTTCATCAGGTCCGCTTACCTGAGTGCCGGTTCTTTTTCCAATGCCTTCGCCAGCTCAGCTTCATTCGTCAGGTCAAGACGCAACGGCGTCATAGAAACGTAGCCGTTTTCGACAGCCCATCTGTCAGTACCTTCTTCCGCGGGCTCCAGCGGCACAACCGTAAACCAGTAATGTTTTCTTCCCATAGGATCGGCACCAGCAACGACTTTACCGTCGTATTGCCTTACCGACTGACGTGTCCATTTCAATCCCCGTGGCGCCGGCGGAACGTTTACATTGATGAGACACAGTTCGCGGATACCGATGAGGATCCTGAGTGTTTCTTCGATAAAGGGTTCCAACGACCTGAAGTCGGGTTCAACGTTACCGGTAGGCGTACTGAAAGCGATGCCTTTCATACCGAGCAGGACGGCCTGCTTGGCTCCTGCGAGTGTGCCCGAATGCCACATCGCATTGCCCAGGTTGGTGCCCAGGTTAACACCTGACAATACAACGTCGACCTTATCCCACAGGTGTGTTCCGAGCGCCACACAGTCAGCAGGCGTACCGTTTACGCGATACGCCTCGAGGCCTTCGAACGTAATCGGAGATCGCTTGTAAAACAGGGGGCGGGTCGCCGTGATTGCATGTCCCATTGAAGATTGTTCGACATCAGGAGCGACGACTCTTACTTCTCCGAACTTGCTGGCGACCCGTGCGAGCGCTGCAATACCGGGACTGTAGATTCCGTCGTCGTTTGTAACGAGTATTCTCATGGCGCATTCGTGTTTTGTTTCGTTCTCTATACATAATGATTCCAGATATCGATTCTGCTCCGGGTATATGTTTCGAATGTGCCAGGTTAAAACCCCATTTATTTTGAATGAAATTTGCAAAACTGTTACATAACCCGGGAGCGGGAGAGGGAGAGTATTCTAAAAAGGAACTCATCTCGATGGTTCAATCTGCCGGCTATGGCTGTAGTTATTCGTCTACAAAAAAAGACGGATGGGAAAAAATCGAATCAGCGGAAATAGATTTCATAATTCTCGCAGGCGGCGACGGCACGGTGAGGAAAGTGGCCGATTCGCTGCTGAAGAAACGACTGCTTGAACGTCGGTACCCGATCGCGCTTTTGCCGATGGGTACGGCGAACAACATTGCCAAAACTTTGAATATTCCGCGCAACAACCCGGACGGCGTGATCGCCGGCTGGCACAACAGTCAGACGAGGAAATTTGATGTAGGCCGAATTTACGGCATCAATAAGAGTCCTTTTTTCCTCGAAAGTTTTGGTGTCGGCGTTTTTCCGGAACTCATGATGAAGATGGAGAAATACGAGAAGAAGATTGGTAATGATCCGGACGAGGCCATAAGGACGGCCCTGGAAGTCTTGCGTGAACTGGTGGAGAAAGCACAGGCGAAGTTTTGCCGGCTTGTTATCGATGGCGTGGAGCACAGAGGCAACTTCATTATGGTGGAAGTGATGAATACGCGATCAATTGGCCCAAAGCTTCATATCGCACCACTTGCCGATCCTTCCGATGGCTTTTTTGATGTGGTCATGGTAACGGAACGCGAACGCGGGCAGTGCATGGCGTATCTCGACACGCTTTTGCAGGGAAAAGAAGAGGCCTCATTTTTTAACGTTATCAGAGCGAAAAAGCTGGAGATGTTTTACGATGCCAACCGGGCTCACGTCGACGATGAGATTGTGGAAATTAAAAAGGAGACGACCGTAAAACTGGAATTGCTGCATGGCCTGCTTGAGTTTCTTATTCCTGCGAATGGGCATGCAACACCAGCGTGAAAAAGGACAAACCGTTTATGGAGAGTAGCAAACCTCAGTTTTCTTTCACAGGCCAACTGGAATCAGTCCGGTTAAATGTCCAAACGACGGCCGTTTATTTGCCTCACCACATCATTGCGGAACTTCCTAAAGGACGCATCCGTGTAAGCGGTACCATCAATGGCGCCCCCTTTTCGCTTGCAATTCGTTTTCGGAAAGACGGG
>CBKWFZ010000198.1:0-6687 GCA_966673785.1 uncultured bacterium | reverse complement strand
TTTATTGCTTGTCCTATCAGACCACTTGACATGACCCTGAACGAATTCAAACAAACGCTTTCTGCACCAACACCTCCTGACGGAGTCAACGCGCTCTTGCACGCACTTTGGCATGACGGCAAAGGCGATTGGGAAAATGCTCACAACATCGCACAGGATATCAATTCACCGGAAGGCTCATGGATCCATGCATACCTTCACAGAAAGGAAGGGGACGAATGGAATGCGGGGTACTGGTACCGCCGGGCAGGAAAACCATTTTGTAATGAAACGCTCGAGCAGGAGTGGGACCAGCTGGCCGGACACTTCTTGAAAGCACGGCAATAAAAAAGGAGAGTCGATCAACTCTCCTTTCTGGTTTGTTTGAATATTGCCTGGTTATCGTCCGGCACTTCCGAGGTTGTACAGCGCAGTGATCTCCGCGTCCGAGAGAGACGTATCGAAAACTCTTACGTCGTCCACCCCGGCCGTTGCCATCACCTGCCATGCAGGCATCTCCGGTGCCATGTCGAAACCGATATTCGATGTGGCAAGACTTCCAAAGACAGCCTGAGTTGGTGTCCGCATGACAAGCTCCGTAGTATTCGCTCCACGATCACTGTACGCTCCAATGGACTCACCATTTGCAAAGATCTCAAGCATATGTGATGAAGCCGTAAACCGCACGACAAAATGTACCCATTCACCGGTTGCCTCCAATACACCAACCGGTGGATTACCACGGGGATCTGGACGATTGTCCTGGGAGTTGACCGTTCCATCCTCATTAAGCGATGCGTAGTTCGTCTTTAGCACGAGCGTGTCGCCTGCGCCACCTTCAGCCGGGAACCAACTGGTTTCAGCACTCAGACTTATATTTCCCCAAAAATCCGTGTTATCGGTCGGGAACAGTCCGAAAAATGTTGTGAACGCGGTACCGTTGTTCATCACATTCACCCACATACTGACCGTGTAATTACTCAACGCGTTTTCCTGATTGATCGCTTCAATGGGTGGGTACACCAAAGCCCCCGCATCGAGGTCAAGAGCCTGTCCAAGCTGACCCTCTGTGTATCCTACAGTTCCGTACGTTTCTTCAGGTTCAGTGTCCGAGATCACCTCCTGTTGCGTGTCGTCGAAGGTCCAGTGCGCTACAAGGTTATCCTCTGCAACTTCGTCGGAGCTGTTGTAACCGTCGATTGGCGGAAGGTTGTTATCATCGCCATTATCATCGTCGTCACATGAAACAAAAAATGAGAAACAACCGATCAGTAATCCGCTCAATAAATAATTAATTTTCCTTTTCATCTTCTTCGTCGTTTAATTTTTACTTGTATTTGTTATTTGGGTTTCTCATCAGTATCCGGGATTCTGTTCAAGTTTACCGGCGCTCAGCAGGATCTGTGAATTGGGGATCGGCAATAGCTCATGCGTGCCTTCCTCGAAATTATCCTTGCCCGCCTCAAGCATAACCTCCGCAGCCCTGCCCTGCCGTACAATATCGAAGAACCGGTCATGCTCCAACGCCAGCTCTACGCGCCGCTCGCGCCAGACTGCTTCCAGTGTGACATTACCGAGGGGCTCTAGGCCGGCCCGTTCCCGCAATGCATTGATCCGAGACGCTGGGTCGCCAATACCCAATCGCACGGCAGCTTCCGCGTTCATCAACAAAACTTCCGCGTAACGTAAAATCTTTACATTCTGCGGCCGGTCTTTGTCCTGCGGTATGGCGAACTCTTCCTCCAGCCTGCTGGTGTACGCCTTGTAGTTATAGTATAAATTTTGTACCGAGTCCTTGCTTGGCACTCTGAATCCGTCCCAAAGCATCGTTCCCTGATGTGTTCCTGAATTATCGATAAAAATGATCGTCGCATCCCGTCGAAGGTCACCTTCCTCGTATGCGCCTATGAGGTCCGTTGACGGGGTATTAAATCCCCAGCCAAGATCGTCCCATCCTCCTAAACCGCCCGAGCGAACGCCCTGCGGCGCGGTGTAATTATCAACTTTCAGGTTTGCGTTGTTGAATTTGCCGGTCTGTATTTCGAAAATCGATTCTGCGCTGTTGTCACCCGCCTGCCGAAAGAGAACGGCATAGTCGTCAAGAAGCATGTACTGGCCCGAAGCAATTACTTCTTCTGTAAGGTCATACACGGTCTGCCAGTTGCCGAGGTACATATGAACTTTTGCAAGCAGCGTCTGCGCTGCGCCTTTCGTCGCGTGTCCCGTCGGCGTCTCGCTTTCGAGGTCGAGATGTTCAACGGCAAAGTCGAGGTCCGCTATGATTGCATCGTAGACCGCTTCCACTGAAGCACGTGTCTGGAAAGCCGGTTCGTTGTTTGCCTCCTCAGCATTCTCCGGAACGCGTAGGACAAGCGGCACGCCGCCGTACATTCGCACAAGATTGAAATAAAGGTATCCGCGAAGGAAACGCACTTCACCAATAAGCTGATTTCGTGTGTCGTCATCGACCGATGCATTGGCAAGTGAGGCAAGTGCCTGGTTTGCTGCCCCTATGCTGTTGTAGTAACCACTCCACAGCGTCTCGGCAAAACGATTTGTGGGAGTCAGTGTAAAGTTGTCGATGTCGCCAACGGGGACTTGTTGATCACTTGGCGTACTGCCTTTGTCCGCATCGTCGGATCGGATATCAGTCACACTGATGAAGGCAAACCCATGGACATCCCCGTTTCCCCAAGAATCGCCCTGCAGCAAGCTGTTGTAGACACCAGTGACCAATTTCTGAGCGAGATTCGGATCAGACTCCGTGGTTGGTCCGCCCTGCACAGCGACATCAAGAAATTCATCGCTACACGAGATACTGATGAACAGTCCGATCACCAATACCGAGGTCTTTCGAAAAAATCCGTTCTTTTTCATGATGTCTAAAAAGTTACGTTGATACCTGCTGCAATGGTGCGTGTCATTGGGTAAGCATTCAATTCAATTCCCGAACTGATCGGATCCCCTGGCAATTCAGGCGTGAAGCCCGAATACTTCTGCCACGTAAACAGGTTTTGCGAAGTGGCAAAGATCCTGAGCGCAGAAATACGCAGCCGTTCAAGGCTGGAAGCATTAAATGTGTAGCCGATCGTCAGGTTATTGATACGGATAAAATCCCCGGGTTCAACGAAGTAGGTAGACGCCAACAGGTTTCCAACGTTGGCTGCAGGTTCAGTCTGCGTCATATTCTGCGATGTCCAGCGGTTGTAGACCACGTCCTTTTCAACGTTGTCGCGTCCCTCGACACGCACGGCCTTCTTCCCATTGTAAACTTCATTGCCGACGTTGCCGTAAACCGTCAGACTCAGATCCCATTGTCGGAAAGTGACTCCTCCGTTAAGCCCGAAGTATGCGACGGGCTGATACGACCCCGCAAAGACGCGGTCGGCATCACTGATCTGGCCATCGCCATTCGTATCCTGGTAGATGAAATCTCCAGGTTTCGCGGTGGGTTGGATGGGGTTTCCGTCGTCGTCCGTGTAATCATTGACTTCGGCGGTTGAGTTAAACACGCCGAGCACGTTCAAAACATAAAAGCTTCCGATGGGTTCACCGTTATCCGTTCGCGTCGTAAACCCCTGTGCAGCGCCGATGCCTCCACCGAGAATTGCCTGGCCCCCGTTCAGGTTCAAAACCCTGTTCCGGTTAAAGGTGACGTTTCCACCAATGTTATACGACCAGTCATCGTTGATCTGATTCCTCCAGTTGAGCGCCATCTCCAGACCCACGTTTTCAATAGACGCAACGTTGGTTATGATGACACCGTCCGCGTCACCGACGGTCCGGGGTATCGGAATATTACTCAGCGCGTTTTCCACACGCTTGTTGTAATAGTTGACTTCGCCGGTGAGTCGCGAGTCCAGCATCTCAAATTCCACAGCAACATCGAACTCTTCGGTTGTCTCCCAGTTGATGTTCGGATCGATGATTTGGTTGATCTGCGCGCCGTTTTCGGCAGTCGATGCGCTTCCATTAAAAGCGTAAGCCCGGTTAAGCACAACGGTTTGGGTAAACGCATTGGTAGGAATCTGATCGTTACCCACCTTCCCGTACGACGCTCTCAGTTTCAGGAGATCGAAGGTTTGCTGATTGTCCATGAAACCTTCACGCGAGAGTACCCAACCTAATCCGACAGATGGATAAACCTGCCACCGGTTCTGCGAAGGAAGCCGCGAGCTTCCATCCGCCCTTATGGTAGCCGTAAGAAGGTATTTGTCACTAAAATCGTAATTCAGGCGCGCGAGGTATGAATTCCGCGCCCACGCGTCGCCACCACCTCCGTTCTGCGACGTATTTGCATCACCGACGCCGATATACCAGAGATCGGGATCGGGAGGCACGTCGCTTCGGTTCGCCGAGAACGAAGTGAAGGTAAATTTCTCGGCGGTGGCGCCAACCAGAAGGGTAAAGCCGTGTTCGTCGAAATCGCGGGTTAACGTTGCAGTGTTATCCCATACCCAACGGAATGCCTGACTTTGTGCCACATTAAGACTACTTAGGGGACGTTGCTGATTACCGCCGGAGATCAGGAACGTGTTTTCGTCAGCGAGGAAGGAATAGAAATATCCCCGGTGGAATGTATTTCTCCAGTCTGCGCCAAGCGATGTTCGCAACGTCAACCATTCCAACGGAGCATACTCGAGAAAAGTCGTTCCCTGCAACCGGTTCTCAGTGACGTTGATGTCATTATTATTGATATCGAGAAGCGGGTTTCCGACATTCTGATACGCCGACGTGTTTCCATACAAACCATCAATATTGCTCGCTATGATCGGTGCAGCCCTGTATGCATTGTTGTAAACACCCCCGATATTTCCGTACGGATCAATGTAAATGTTTCCGAAGCCATTCTGATTGACGCTGTTCGTGTACGATGATAATAATCCGAAAGTCAGGTTATCCGCGATCGTGTATTCATTGTTGAAGCGTATGTTGAATCGCTCGAAGTCGTTGTTAAGGACGATTCCTTCGTCTTTCCAGTAGCCGAAATTCAGAAAATAATTCAGGCGTTCATTTTTCCCGGAGAGAGAGATATTGTGATTATGCTGAAATGCAGTCCGGAGAATCTCGTCGAACCAGTCCGTGTCAAAATCGGTATCCGGCGGAATCGATCCTGTGGCCGCCTGCACATAGTTACTGTACTCGCGCGCGTCGGCCATTTCTACGAGGTTCGAAGCCTGCCGGATCCCGATGTTGTTATTGTAACTGATGTTGACGCCTTCCGACGCGCCTTTTCGGGTCGTGATGATCACGACACCGTTGGCGCCACGTGACCCGTATATTGCCGCAGCGGAAGCGTCTTTCAGAACCGTCATATCGACGATATCCGCCGTGTTGATATTGCTGATATCGTCGGTGAGCACGCCATCAACAACATACAGTGCAGTCGTTGCGCCGAGCGCTGTGCCGACACCGCGTACGCGAATCTGGGGAGAAGTGCCGGGCTGACCGCTACCGATGATCTGGACACCGGATACTTTCCCCTGCATGGCCTGCGTAGCTGTAAGTACCGGCTGTTGCGTTAACTCCTCGCCGCTTACGGTAGCTGTAGCGCCTGTGATGTCCGATTTCTCCTGAACACCGTAGCCAATTACAACCACGTCTTCCAGCACGGCAACGTCCTGCGAGAGCGTAATATTAACCGTCGTCTTGTTTGTGACGTTGACTGTCTGGCTTTCGTATCCGACAAAGGAAAACGTCAGCGCCGTTTCGCCGGGTGTAAGCGAAATTGAAAAATCACCGTTCACATCCGTTGTCGTTCCCTTTGTTGTTCCGTCGACAACCACATTCACTCCTGGCAGTCCTGTGTTATCATCTGCTGATATCACTTTTCCGGTAACGACTTTCTCCTGCGCCAGTGCGGCAACCATGAAATGCACCAGGCAAAAACAAACAGCTAAAGATTTTCCCATATCTGTTTCCTTGGTTTAGTTGATAGGAAACAGAACAATCTTATTCCGTTGGTGTCTGAATGATCATGAACAAGGTTTTCGCTCTGGTTTTCTAAAGGAACTTTTGTCCGATGCAAAATGACGCCGCATAAATCCGACCGGGGCTTTTTGCGCTTTAGAAACATCAGAGCAGGCATTTGCTGCAGCGCATCGCAGGCTCAAGGGAACGATTTTCCGTTTCATGAACATACGAAGAGCACCAAACGGCGTAACCGTTGTCACCGTCTTACTTTTTGTGGAAGTGTAACGTGAATGAGAATCAATTTCAACAACTATGAGTCTACACGCCTGGTTATAGTCGCGGGCCAGAAAAAGAATAAGACTCATAACAAAAAAGAAAAGCGGCCTCCCGCTTTCCTTTTCATTGTCTTTTTTCTTGAACGTTGATACTATCGTCCGTTCGAATTGATTTCAGTTCATGAAAGGACACATCACTGATCCTTCAAGGTAAAGCTGACCATACGCGTGGCATTCGAGTCTCCGCCAATGTATATTTCAAATTCGCCGGGTTCGCTTCCATACGTCAGGTCAGACCGGTAAAATGAAAGATCGCCTTCCGTGATTTTGAATGTCGCCTTCTTTGTTTCTCCGGCTTTAAGGAATATTTTTTGAAATCCTTTGAGCTCTCTCACAGGTCGTGTGACAGATCCGACCAGATCGCGGATATAAAGCTGAACGACCTCCGCGCCGTCGGCACTGCCGGTGTTGGTAACATCGACCGATACGGTCAATGAGTCGGACGATGCCATGTCTTTCT
>CBKWFZ010000197.1:0-6706 GCA_966673785.1 uncultured bacterium | reverse complement strand
GGAGTACGGACGGCGTTAATTGGAAGCAACAGGTAAATTCATTCATTTGGGAGGAGAGGCATGCCTCTTTGGTCTGGACGACGGACGATGCGATGTATCTCGCTGCGGGATACGGAGGAGGAGGTGTAAGCACGTTGTACAACGATGTCTGGATACTCGATCGACGAAAGAACTAAAATCCCGCGGAATTCAAAACACTCAGCGCGATGGGACAAAATTCGTCGTAGTCTCAGACAAATCACTCCCGCTGCGCCGAATGATCACATAGGCGTTGATCATGAGGGACGTTAAAATCCATAGCAAGCGCATATTTCCAAGTGTATTGGACACCAGTCCAAACAAAAACATGGTCGTGAAAACTCCTACCGCCCATAGAAGGTCAGGGCGATTGTTATGCCATGCATATCGGAATACGCGATATGCGCAAATTACAGAAAGCATGAAATAAAGGAAGTACGGCAACGAACCCACAAACCCATACTCGAATAATAGCTCAATCACAATATTATGCGCATAAAGACCGGGATCGTTGCTCAATGACGCAATCGAACCGCTTCCCATACCCATCAAAACGAAATGAGTCTCCCTGGACCAGACACCGTAGCCATTCTCAATTGCCGTCAATCGATCTGAAATCGATTTCCCCTTCGCGTTGAAATCTGTCAACCGTTCCAGATTGCCTTGCTGAACGTCTGTCAGCGAAAAACGCTGATATGCAAAGACCGCAATTATCAGTATTAACGACATTGAAGTGAAAGCAATCAACTGACGAACACGCAAGGTTTTCAAAAGAGGAAACGCCATGATAATCCCGGTGATGACGAGACCGGCAGTCAATCCTCTCGCCGGAGAATTAAGCATTAAGTAAGCGAACGCGACCGTAAAGACCAGGTTGATCAGTACCTGCCTTCTTAAGAAGACAATCTGAACAAAGCAATTGACGAGCAGGAACAATGAAAAACTTGAAAAGTACATGTAGTTCTCCCCGAATGCGGACATATGTTCAACTTCATAGCGCGGATTTTCGAACTGCATTGGGACAATTCCATTGAGTTGATTATAAAGTCCGACACCCACCCATGCGCTGCTTATTAGCAATACTGCAAACCTGAAGTGGAAAAATCTTGACCGAAAACTGCCTTGCTTTACATTATTTATAATGATTAGGGTCAATGGAAGATATAGAACGAGAACGTTGATGCCGGAACTCGCAACATACCCGGCCGGAGCGATCGAAGTCAACACTGTGTATATCGTGCTACAGGCCATCAGGATGATCAGCAGGTTCAGGAGTGCAACATTTTTTGGAATCCGCGGACGTCTTACCAGAGACCAGACCGTCTGTGCAAAGACAAACACCAGAGCTACAGCGGTGATATCTATTGGCGATTGATGGAAGATCGGATTCGTTTTAATCAACCCAGAAACGAAAAGTAAAGGCAAAGAAATCTCCAGTTTTACGAACTGGGTGACTATAAGTAATGCCATTATTCCGATAAAGATTACCTGGCCGAAAATCGCGGCTATCAAGAATATTCCACCGATTAACCAGGGTTCATATCGTCTAAGCTCATCCTCCACGGGAAAATTTATAAGACAGAGTCAATTCAATCAGATATTTCACAGCGTACACAGACGAAAACATCAAGACCGAAATTTTCGGGCTTGCATAAAAATAGTGACCGGCAGCGAACGAACCTACGACTCCGCCCAGCAGAAAAATCTGCAACGCCAGGTCAAACTTCTGCTTGTTTGCAATTACGAACATTGTACTTAAGGGACTGGTAATGAATTGCAAAAAGAACATGGGCATCATGATCTGCGCATACTCGCCGGCCGTCGCCCATGTTTTTCCAAAGATCAAAGAGAACGCCGGTTCAACAAGAAAGAACGCAGCGAGAAACGGGATTGTACCGAGCAGGACAAGCTGTCGCAATGTGCGCTTGAAGATTGCAGTGCACTGACCAGAGTTAAGAAAATCTTCGTTTGCTTTCTGCCTGAAGACCTCCCCGATCGAACGTGACACCAGATCACCGGGCGCCTGGATCAACCGTTGCGCAAAGGAAAAAAAGCCTGCATAACTAAGGGCTCCGAAAAAATGCGTTAACAAAATGACCGGCGCGTGTGAGGCGCTTTTCTCGAGGACCCCCGACGCAATAAGATATTTAGGAAAATCAATGTATTTCTTGGCAACGCGCTTCAGCGATTCAAAAGAGAGATCGCGATACTTGATTTTGATATTAAATCCCAGATAAAGCATCTGACCAAGGTAACTGACCGCATCTGCGTAAATCAGTCCCTTCCCTCCAAAAGCGAGAAATCCTAGAAGAATAGCAATCGCGGAATAGATGACCGAACGAATGACCCTCGCCCCCGCCATGACAACATACTTGCCCGACCTATTGACAAAATAGTACTCTGCCTGCGACATCCCTGCAAGTCCAGTCACGAAGGGTACGATTATCAGCACGGAAGACGTACCCTGTCCCTCCAGGAAAGTGATGATTGAATCCTTGAAGACAAGCACGAGCACAAACAGGGCGGAACAAACCAGCAACGAGATCAGTGCAGAGAGTCTCAGGAGATCTTCAGCCTCCTTATCTTCCTTCGGAAGAATGACCGCCATTTCGTACTTGGCTGTTGCAAATACACTAGTGACCATGAGTACGGCGAAGTACGTTGAAAACAACCCAAACTCTTCAGGACGGTAAACCCGGGATAATACAGGGGCGACGGCAAGCGGGATGATTTGTGAAATAGCAGTTCCTGCTGCGACCGTGAATACGCTTCTGCCAAATTCCGACCTGCTTCTGAACCAGTTTATCACGCCCGTTCAGTTCACAAGTCCAGCTGTGCAAGAAATGGATGATAGTCACCGGATAATGCTACAGGCGTGGCATTTCGAAGCGTATAAACGAGTTCAATACTGGGCCGTGCTTCCTCTAACCCAAAACCGTTACCGTTGAGAATTTCCCTATAACTCTGGGTATGTAAATCTGTGAACCCATCACTAAATTCAATCTCCTCTCCCTCCATCTGAATGGAGCGATACGTTCGTTGCCCCTTAGCCTTAACCTGCCCCGGGAGATGATTTGCGTTTATACTGAGCAGCCAACGAACACGGGCATTTTTAAATCGCAGGAATCCGGCTGCAAGGTCGCGTTGGCTCGCATGCAGGGTACTGTCTTGTAATGGACCAAAGACCCATGCAAGCATATCGAAAAAATGAATGCCGATGTTAGTCGCTACGCCTCCCGACTTTGAAATATCACCCTTCCAACTGGTGTAGTACCAATTGCCCCGGGAGGTTATGTACGTCAGGTCAACGTCATAAACTTTAGCGGGATCTCCATTGCGGACCCTTTCGGCCAACGCAATGATACTCGGATGTAGTCGTAATTGGAGAATGTTGTTGACTTTCCCTCCTGTCTCTGTTTCAATCTCCTTCAATGCGTCGACATTCCATGGATTGAGAACCAAGGGTTTTTCACAAATTGCGTTGGCGTGATGCCTCAGAGCAAACCTGATATGGGAGTCATGCAGGTAATTTGGCGTGCAGATGCTTACAAAGTCGATTTTCATTCCCTGCCTCTTCAATTTGTCAATATGCCGATCAAATCGTTCGAACTCAATGAAGAAATCGGCATCTGGAAAATACGAGTCCATTACACCAACCTGATCAAACTTATCGAGAGCCGCGACAAGGACGTTTCCGGTATCCTTAATCGCCCTGAAATGCCTTGGTGCCACAAAGCCCGCCGCACCTATGACTGCAAATTTTTTCTCCATCTTTTCTAATCAATTTTGGTAACCTGAGAACCTGTAAGCTGGTACCTCTTATTTTCCTCTGGACATAAGGCAATTCCTTCGGAATCGAACACAAGCCTGTGCCCAAATTCGCTCATCCAACCGATATGCCTTGCGGGATTCCCAACAACCAGTGCATAATCGGGAATTTCTTTTGTCACCACCGCACCTGCGCCGATAAAGGCGAAACGTCCGATGTTATGCCCACAAACGATGGTAGCATTCGCCCCAATAGTCGCACCCTTTTTTACGATCGTCGTCAGGTATTCACCCCGACGGTTAACTGCACTTCGAGGATTAATTACATTCGTAAAAACCATAGACGGCCCGAGAAACACATCGTCCTCGCATTTGACACCGGTATAGATTGAAACGTTGTTTTGCACCTTCACATTTTTCCCAAGTACTACCTGCGGCGAGATAACGACGTTTTGCCCGATGTTGCAGTTTTCCCCGATCACACAATCCGGCATGATATGGGAAAAGTGCCAAATCTTTGTGCCCGCGCCAATCACGCAACCCTCATCAACGACCGCCGTTGGGTGCGCATAATATTTTGTTTCCTTACTCATCTGAAGAATGCTTGTATCGTTTCACAAATGAATGCAAGTTGGGCTTCCGTCATTTCCGTGTGAACGGGAAGTGAAAGAACCGTGCGCGATAGCAGCTCCGTTACCGGGAACGACCCTTCGCCTGATCCGTAATCCCGATACGCGGTCTGCAAATGAAGAGGCACCGGATAGTAGATCATGGTTGGAATTCCCTTCCCCTCCAGGTGTTTCTTGAGCTCATCCCGTTTATCGGCAACCCGAAGCGTGTATTGGTGGAAAACATGGCTCGAACGGGGTGAACGTCTTGGAACAATGAGACCTTCGACGTTCCCAAGATGAGCATCGTAATACGCGGCGACCTCGTTCCTTCGTTGCGTGTATTCCGGTAATGATTTCAGCTTGACCTCAAGGATGGCGGCCTGAAGTGTATCCAGCCTGCTGTTTATTCCTACAATATCATGATGGTACTTCTTCCGCTGGCCGTGATTCGCGATCATTTTCATCTTCTCTGCCAGCGCAGGATCGGAAGTAAATAATGCTCCGCCATCGCCGTAACATCCGAGGTTTTTTGACGGGAAGAATGACGTCGTCCCCACGGTTCCCATTGTTCCGGCATGCTTTGTCGTTCCATCCTCGAACGTGTAGACCGCCCCGAGCGCCTGCGCAGTGTCTTCGATTACAAAAAGGCTGTGCTTCTCTGCCAGTGCCAGCAGCGGCTCCATGTCGGCGCATTGGCCATACAGGTGCACCGGCACAACGGCACGTGTATTTGCCGTAATGGCTTGTCCGACCTGTGCAACATCCAGATTGAATGTGTCCGGATCGACATCCACGAAAACCGGCTTCAACCCGAGCAGCGCTATTACTTCAGCTGTCGCGACATAGGTGTGGACAGGTAAAATGATCTCATCACCGCGCCGGAGGTCCAACGCCATCATCGCAATCTGGAGTGCATCGGTACCGTTTGCACAGGGAACGACATGCGGACATGCGACATATCTCCCGAGGGCCGCGGCAAAAGATGATACTTGCGGCCCCTGAATGAACGCCGTGGAATTAAGCACGTCTTCAATCGCACGATCCACTTCGCCCTTTATCCGAAGGTACTGACCATGCAAATCAACCATTCTTATGCTATTCATCCGGACTAGAGCCTTGCGGTTACGATAGATCTATCGAGGAATCCTTTCACGTCGTAGACGACGCCATTCGTTGCCATCAAGCCTTTGATATCCATGGAGCGAAATTCGTTGTGACTTACAGTGAGAACGATGGCATGGTAGGGTCCGGCCGGTGCTTTCACCAGATCAAGGCCGTACTCGTGACGAACTTCCTCCGCATCAGCCTGCGGATCAAAAATATCTACGTCGGTTCCAAAACTTTGCAGCTCGCGAATTACATCCACAACGCGACTGTTCCGGATATCGGGACAGTTTTCCTTGAACGTAATACCAAGCATGAGAACTTTTCCGTGATGTATGGGAAGGTCGTTCTTGGCCATCAGCTTGATCACCGTATTGGCAATGTGAACACCCATGTTATCGTTGATCCTTCTTCCGGAAAGAATAACCTGTGGATGATAGCCCAGGCTATCCGCTTTATAAGTCAGGTAATATGGGTCAACGCCGATGCAATGTCCTCCAACAAGGCCCGGGCGGAATGGAAGGAAGTTCCATTTTGTGCCTGCCGCCTCGAGCACCTCATTCGTATCAATACCAATTTTTTCAAATATCATCGCCAACTCGTTCACGAACGCAATATTTATATCGCGTTGTGAATTCTCAATTACTTTTGCCGCCTCGGCAACCTTCATAGAAGTGGCCTTGTGTGTGCCTGCAGTTACAACCATCTGGTAGAGCGCATCAACCTTGTCGGCAACCTCGGGTGTGCTGCCGCTGGTCACTTTCTTAATCGTGCTAACGCGGTGAAGTTTATCTCCCGGATTAATACGCTCAGGTGAGTAGCCACAAAAGAAATCGACATTGAACTTCAGTCCGCTCTCCTTTTCAAGCACCGGAACGCATACTTCCTCAGTGCATCCCGGATAGACCGTAGACTCGTATATTACAATATCATTTTTTTTGAGTACCGCGCCAACGGTCTTGCTAGCGCTTCTGAGGGGACGAAGGTCGGGGGTCTTGAATTCATCCACCGGGGTGGGAACCGTAACAATAAAACACTCGACATCATGAAGGGAATTAATGTCAGATGAATAGGTTAGACGAGTTGCACCTGCAAGGTCGTCGGCGGAGACTTCACGCGTACGGTCAAATCCGCTCTGCAGTTCTTTTATCCGCTCCTCGTTTATGTCGAATCCCACAACGTCCAATTTTTTTCCAAATTCGACG
>CBKWFZ010000196.1:0-6707 GCA_966673785.1 uncultured bacterium | reverse complement strand
GTCCGACCTGGTGTTCGAATACACGTCTATAGACGGAAAGGTAAAACTTGACCTTATCACGGTAAATCCGCGTCACAATCAGGCATTTCTTTTTCACAGTGAAACGGGAGCGGAGAAGGTGGATGCGTTGAAGAAGATGCTGGCCTATGTGCAGAAGTACAAGGAAAAAGAAAACTCATACACGATTCAATGGGTGGCCAAAGGGGAAACTGAACTGCACACGTCATATTTCCGCGCCGGCAACATCCTCGACGCGCTTCAAAAATTGTATTATGGCCGGGACATGAATACAATCACTGTCTTCAGCGTGGTATTAAACCCGATCTCCTAACGACAACAGCAATTACGATATGATCACGGTTACTGAAAAAGCAAAGGAAAGAATAGCCGAACTACGGAAAGAAGAAGGCCGCAATGAGCAGCATAACATCCGTGTATCCGTCAAGGGTGGCGGTTGCTCCGGACTTATGTATGACCTGGGGTTTGACGCCGAAATAAAGCCTGCCGACCAGGTGTTTGAAGATAAGGGCATCAAGATTCTCGTTGATAAAAAAAGTCTGCTTTACCTTCTGGGTACGACGCTTGACTTTTCAGATGGCCTGAATGGCAAAGGATTCCAGTTCATCAATCCGAATGCGTCAAGAACGTGCGGATGCGGCGAAAGCTTTTCGGTTTAGCCGTCTTTACGAAATAGAACAATGACAATGGCACTCCGGAAGGGGTGCTTTTTTTGTTGCGAGCATTATCCGGGTAACCACGCAATGCACTTCAACTCGATGGCTATCGGTGTTGGTAGCGCTGTTACCTCCACCGTTGTGCGGCAGGGCTGATTTGTTCCAAAGTATTCCGCATACAGTCTGTTGAACGCCGGAAAATCCACCTTCATATTGGTGAGAAAGACGGTGACGTCGACAAGATCTTCCCATCTTGCTCCCGAAGCCTCCAGAATGTAACGGACATTCTGAAACACGGCGTGACACTGTTTTTCAATGTCGTACGCGATTATGTTTCCGTCTTTATCAAGCGACACCCCGGGGATTTCGGTTGAACCCTTTTGTCTCGGGCCTACTCCGGAAAGGAACAGCAGGTTTCCAGCCCGCCTTGCATGGGGATACGCACCAACAGGTTCGGGTGCATTTTCCGAGAGATACTTTTCGCTCATCGTAACTTAAAAGTAAGCGGAAGAACCATTTTTTGCCGAACCGCCTGGCCCCTTTGCCTGCCTGGTGACCACTGCTTTGAAAGCATAATGACACGTACCGCTTCCATGTCGCATTCTTTATCTATTCCCTTTTCGACTTCAATCTCCGAAAGCAAGCCATTTTTTTCTACAACGAAAGCAACAAAGACCTTGCCCTCAATGCCAAGCTTTCGTGCGTGTTTCGGGTACTGCACGTTCTCGCCGACAAAAGTCAGGAACGCCTTCATCCCGTTGGGCGGATCAGCTATTTCCTGAATAGCCGAGTAGGTATAGCTTTTCCCCTCGTCATCAAATGAAATTCCGGATACGAGTTCGCCCCTTCCATAGGTTTCGTTATAATAGTCATTTCCGTTACGCAATCCCACCCAGACCGAATCCCTCTCACCTTCAACAACTTTCCCCGATTCAATCAGATAACCATTATCCGGAATAGCCGAAACACACCTGCAGAAACCGTTGCCATTCAATACCATTTGGTTGCCTGTCGAGTCCCAATAATTGATCAGCTTAGGCGTAGATGAATCACGTTCATAAATGACTTCTCGCTGCCTCTTACCATTTGGGTACCATTCCTCTCTCCGACGACCACCCGACACATCATTGTAATTGGTTCGGCTGCTCATGGTTCCATTCTCGAAATAGAAGAGCGTAATCCCGGTTGGGTTTCCTCTATAGTCAAGTGGTTGCACCGACCGGAGGGCATCGTTGGAACAATAGTATGTGACTACCGTATCGCGCCCGTACTTAATGCCCTCACGTTTCGCATAATAGTGACAATTTCGTTTACTCGCCGGCTCTCCTGATTTGGAATAGTAGGTGGTCGACTGTGCACAAATCGAAAGCGGAATCGAGCAAACAAAAAGCAGGAAACTATATTTCATAACGTTATCGATAACCAAACAGTAAACAGAACGCGTCACCAACATAGTCCTTTTCCCCCGACGAAGTGGACAATTTCACAACAGTCACCATCCAGTCACCGGGATTGCTGATGGTAGTGCTCACCGTTCCGTCCTTTTCGGTGTAGATATTCTGGATCGTTGTGCGGTTATCCCAACGGTTCCAGATCTTCACACGAACACCGAAAGCGGGTTCACCATTCTCCAAAACTTTGAATTGTATCCGGTCACCCCGGCGCAACACTTGCGGGTTCCTGTCGGGAATGATCTCAACCGGCAGATTCCGGGGCTTGTTCCACCCCTTGGCGTTGCCGTTTCCCGACCGCAGTGAGAGCTGAACGTAATGCGTGAGCGCTATCGTTACTTCCTTATCGAGGTTGCCCTTGCGCTCGCGATCGGCATAATAGCGATCGTGACCATATTGTATGAGATACTCGTTAAAAGGTTCGGCCGCCACCGTGTACGACTGCGATGTTCTGAGAAAAACGAACTGATATCCCTCACGAACAAGTTTGCACGTAATTCGTGCCTTTTCATTGCGTTCGTACTCCGGGAGGAGGTCCCTGCTCTCACCCACGTCCCAGTTCTCAAGCATACGGATGCTCGACTTTTCAAGCGGAAGGGGATTACCAATAAAGTCTTCGCCCTGCTGAATTTCGATGATCGCCTGTTCACCTGGTTCATAAAAGTATTTGTCCGGCCGGAGCCACAGCTCCTGTGCACAAGCGACCCCCATGGTTGCGATCGCCCCACACACTCCGTTGAACACGACTATGAAAAACCTGGCGATCATGCATTCATACTTTCTTCGATTTCGTCAACCTCGACAGGGATGTTCTTCATCAGGTCAAGCACGCCATCCTTGCCTATGACAACGTTATTCTCGATACGTATGCCCAAACCTTCTTCACGAATGTAGATCCCGGGCTCCACGGTCCAAACCTGACCTTCGCGCATTTCAAGGTACATACTTCCGACATCGTGTACATCAAGACCCAACTGGTGACCCGTGCCATGCATAAAGTATTTCATAAACAATGGCTTGTCCTTGTCCTGATTCTTAAGATCCGTTTTGTCGATAAGTTTAAGTTTCACCAGCTCACTCTCCGTTATCTTTTGAACTTCCTTGTGATAATCGTAATACTTCAATCCCGGTCTCAACATCTTCATCGCTTCCCGTTTGATCCGGAGCACCGCGTTGTACACTTCCTTTTGCCGTGGAGAAAAACGACCGTTAACCGGGATACTGCGTGTAAGATCCGCGTTATAGTTGGCGTACTCCGCGCCCACGTCGAGAAGAAGAATATCCCCGTCGTTGCAGGGCTTGTCGTTTTCGATATAGTGAAGCACACACGAGTTGGCACCGGACGCGACGATCGGTTCATACGCAAAACCCCGCGACCCCTGCCTGATGAACTCATGCGCATATTCCGCTTCAATCTCATACTCCATCACGCCGGGCCTGACGAATTTCAGCACACGTTCGAATCCCGCCGCCGTTATGTCGCATGCCCGTTGCATGGCCGCGATTTCAAGCGGATGTTTTACACTTCGAAGCCGGTGCATGATCGGCGCAAGGCGTTCATAATGATGCAGCGGATAACGCTCGCGGCACCACTTCACAAATCTTGCCTCACGCGTCTCTATCAAGACCTCGGCGCGGTAGTGGTCGTTGGTATTCAGATAGACATGTTCAACACCGCCCATTACCATCATCGTGTTGAACATCCGGTGAAACTCACTTGTCCACAGCACGGTTTCGATACCCGTAATCTGTCTCGCCTCCTCCTTCGTCATTTTGTGGCCCTCCCATGTCGCGATCAATTCGCTGGTCTCCTTCAGGAACAGCACCTCGCGATACTTCTCGTCCGGGAAATCAGGGCACAATACAAGGATGCTCTCCTCCTGATCCGCACCCGTAAGGTAGTAAAGGTCGCTGTTCTGACGGAACCGCATAGTACCATCGGCATTTGTGGGCATGATGTCATTCGAATTGACGACGACCACCGAATTTTTCTTAAGCGACGAAACCACGTTTCTGCGGTTTGCTGTAAACAGATCCTTACTTATCCTTTTGTATCTCATAGTGAAAGCTTATTTTCAACGCCTGCAATTTAATTAAATCCGTATCATGACAATCACGCGCGTATTGACGTCTTTTCTTTTCGTCCTCCTTGTTACGACTACACATGCACAGGAAGGGTATAAACCATCACCGGAAAACCTGAAAAACCGCGCGTGGTTTGAAGAAGCGCGTTTCGGGTTATTCATTCATTGGGGAGTATATAGTGTTCTCGGCGATGGTGAATGGGTGATGAACACGCGGAAAATTCCCATCCGGAATTACGAGAAGCTGCCTGCTTTTTTTAACCCGGTCGAGTTTGATGCGAAGGAATGGGTTCAGATGGCCAAAGACGCGGGCATGAAGTACATCACGATCACCAGCAAGCACCACGATGGTTTTGCCATGTGGGATAGCAAGGTGTCGGATTACAATGTGGTGAAAAAGAGTCCGTATGGAAAAGATATCCTTAAGATCCTTGCCGATGAATGTCAGCGACAGGGAATCAAACTCTTCTTTTATCACTCGCAGTTGGACTGGCATCATCCCGACTATTACCCACGCGGATTTACAGGCGTTGACTACACCGGCCGTGAAGAAAAGGGTGACTGGAATGCGTACCTCGACTACATGGATGCGCAGCTGACTGAGCTCCTGACTAACTACGGTGAACTGGGCGGGATCTGGTTCGACGGCATGTGGGACAAGAAAGATGCGGACTGGAGGTTGTCAAAAACATACGGGTTGATTCATAAGCTGCAACCCGGAGCGTTGGTGGGCAGCAATCACCATGTGACGCCGTATCCCGGTGAGGATTTCCAGATGTTTGAAAAAGATTTGCCGGGTCACAATACGACCGGATTCGCTCCGGAGCAAACCATCGGTTCCCTTCCGAAAGAAACATGCGAAACCATTAACGATTCATGGGGATTCAATATCAAAGATGAAAAGCACAAAAGCCTGAAATCACTTGTGCAGTACCTGGTCAAAGCAGCGGGATACGACGCGAACTTTCTGCTGAACGTCGGTCCGATGCCGGATGGCCGGATACAACCTGAGCACAAGGAGCGCCTGAAACAAATGGGGGACTGGCTCGCGCAGCATGGAGAAACGATTTATGGCACGCGGGGCGGACCGCTGACGCCGCGCGACTGGGGCGTAACAACGCAAAAAGGCGACAAGGTATATGTTCATATTCTCGACTGGGCTGATGAAAGTATTGTGCTCCCTTCGTGGGGCAAGCGCGTAAAATCGGCACGCGTGTTCCGTTCGAACGAGGCCGTGAAATTTTCCCAGAACGACTTTGGTATCACGCTAAAGATTCCTGCATCCGTAAAAGATGAAATAGACACGATCATTGAACTGGAGGTAAAGTAGGCGATATGGAGTCTATGAAAATAAGCGTAGCGCAGTTCGAGAATCATAGCGGTGATAAAATCTGCAACCTGTCCGTGATTGACCGCCTCGCATCACGTGCGGCGGCTGACGGATCACAGGTCATATGTTTTCATGAATGTTCAGTAACCGGTTATTCATTCGCGCGGAAACTCAGTGCGGAGCAAATGCTCGACCTAGCGGAATACATTCCTGACGGCCCCTCCGTTAAAGCGCTGATCGACATCGCACGCCGCCACCGGATCGTTATACTCGCAGGGCTTTTTGAAAGGGATCATGACGGAAACGTCTATAAAGCGCAGGTTTGTGTAGGTGGGGATGGACTTATCGCGAAGCATCGGAAGCTGCATCCGTTCATTAACGTGGCGGTGCAACCCGGAGACCGATATACTGTATTCGACCTCTTTGGCTGGAAGTGCGGCATACTCATTTGTTATGATAATAACATCATCGAGAACGTAAGAGCGACGGCGATGCTGGGTGCGGAAATCATTTTCATGCCGCATGTAACCATGTGCACGCCGTCGACCAGACCCGGGGCCGGGTTCGTTGATCCCGAGCTTTGGCAAAACCGTCATAACGATCCTACCACCCTGCGCGCGGAGTTCACCGGTCTCAAGGGAAGGGCGTGGCTCATGAAATGGCTTCCTGCCCGTGCATATGATAACGGTGTCTACGTTGCTTTTGCCAACCCAATCGGCATGGACGACGATCAGCTGAAAAACGGATGTTCCATGATCCTGGACCCATTTGGCGATATTCTCTCGGAATGTACGAGCCTCGGCGACGAGGTAGTTTCGGCAACTGTGATCCGACAGAAACTGAAAGACGCAGGCGGATTCCGGTATCGCCAGGCGCGGCGTCCTGACCTTTACCGCGAGATCCTGGGAGCACCGCACCAATCGCATCAAAGCGTAATCTGGATGAAAAAATAATCCGGCACGCTCCGGCATCATTTCAACCAGGGACTGGTTATTTTTGTCTTTGCCTTTCCCGCGACTGCAATTCAGCTTCCGTTAACTGTAAATATTGATTTGATCTGCGGTCTCTCGCTTGAAAGGTGTGATTTGACGCGGAATGAGGTTCTTTTTCAATTATTTGTGGTTTTCTAAAACTCCAGGCAACCCTTTCTGCCTGGTTTTGGTCTTAG
>CBKWFZ010000195.1:0-6714 GCA_966673785.1 uncultured bacterium | reverse complement strand
GCCAGAAAGCAGGGCTACTGCGCAACGAAGGTGTATACAAACCAAATTACATTATGCTGGATATGTCGATGCATGGGATCGATGTCAATAACATACTCAATGTGATCGACGAAAGCGCGCACTATGAAATCCCGATACTTATTTATGGATCCCGGGAGTCGTTCTCACAGTTGGGCGACCGTCGCAATCTCAGGTTTCTCGACAAGGATTTCGAATACTCCGAACTTCGCACCTTCCTTCGGGATCTGATCATCTAGCCGCATCGAGGCGAGGGGACGTTCCGGCCATTCTTTCCTGTCGGAGCAACGTTGTATAATGCAACCTTTTGTACATTAGTGGTGTTCAAGTGAGAGGCCGGCGCGATGTCGCCGCTTACACCAATCAAACCAGCAGCACTATGAATTCGCAATTGTTATTTCTCAGCGGCATCGGAATGCAGGAAATCCTTCTGATTGGCCTTTTTATCCTTATTTTCTTCGGCGCAAAAAAGATCCCTGAGTTTATGCGCGGAATGGGGAAAGGCATTAATCAGTTCAAAGACGGAATGAAGGGCCTTGACGATGACTCCGGCGACAGCACTTCATCAAAAAAGCCATCTGAAACGACGACTGCACGGAATTCCGAGCCAAAGGCCTGATCTTCTGCCTTCTGCCAGCCACCGCAGCTGATTGAAACATCCGGAATATCCGGCGAACAATCGGCCTGGTACTTACTTTTAGCCAATCTGATCTGTAAGACCAGCAATGGAACAGACAGGACAGGCCACACGTTCCGACATCACAGTCGACGAGCACCTTGATGCCCACAGGACCGGATTCAAGCTGCAAACCGTTGGATTGATCGCAATTTTAAGCTTCGTCGCGTTTGCGTCGCTTGGTTTGTTCGGTGACGGTATCCTAAGCAGCCGGTCAATCGACGCCCCGGACTTCTCGGTGACGTATGAGGGATTATACCGCGTCAATGCGCGGACTTCCGTTCATGTGAATGTGAAAGAAAGCCCCGATTCCATCATAACGGTATCTATACCCGCCGAATTTCTAAAACTATTCCGGCTCGAAACTGTCACCCCTTCCGAAAAGGAAATGAAATCGAAGGACGGAAGCGTCCATTTTAAATTTTCCGGAACTGCTCCTGCCCACATTGTTTTCTATTTAACTCCCGAGCCGGGTGCAATTGGTCTGCACGAGAACGAATGGCGCGTGAACGGGAACAGTGTTCGCATAAAACAGTTTATTTTCCCCTGAGCATCATGAATCCTGTACTGAGAGGCGTACTTATCTATCTTTTCGTCTTCGTTGTCTTCCGGATCATGGGGAAGCGAAGCCTGAAAGAGATTACGATCTTCGACTTTGTGCTGCTATTGATCATCAGCGAAGCGACAACCGACGCGCTCATTGGGGAAGACTACTCGCTTACGGCATGCTTCATTATGGTCTCCACTCTCGTCGGTATTGATTTCGTCTTATCAAAGATCAGCAGCAAATCGGTCTGGCTGACATTGTTCCTTGAAGGCGCGCCCCTTATCATTGTGGAGCGGGGAAAACCGCTGAAAGAACGCATGACCAAGAGCAGGGTTGACGAGGAGGATATCCTTGAAGCTGCGCGCCTGAAACACGGGCTGTCACGCATGGACCAGGTGAAATATGCCGTCCTTGAACGCGACGGTAGTATTTCTATCATACCGTTCGAGCAAGAGCGGCAAAAGTTGCAGGATGTTGCGATAGACTAATATACCCTTCGGAGACCCATCCGCGCACCTGACTTGATCGGAAACAGCTTACTGGTCGGTAGTGGGAGCGCCGTCCCGCTTAAGAATATAGCGTGTGATAAAAATTCCGTTTCCGTCCTGACTTCCGGCATCGCTCTCGACTCCACTGGTAACGAATACCAGAGTCCATCCCTCCTTAGCCAGTTCCGTCAACTTGGAGGCAACCACAGCGTCATTGGACGAAATATTTTGAAAGTTAATACCCACCGCGCTGTAAAAGTTGAGCAGTTTCGTCTCCTCAAAGTTTTCAATTTTCACTTCGTCGCGCTTGACATCCCCTTGGGCAGACTTTTTACCATCGGTACGGGAAGTGGTGAGCCCTTTATAGTCGGCGGTGGCCTGCGGATCGACGAGTCTGGAGCGTCCGATACCCATCGGGACAATAGACTCTACGGATGTGATGATTTTATACTCCTGGGCCTGGGCACCAAAGGAAATAACGGCGGCGAGAGCCGCCATAAGAACGAGCTTTTTCATGAAATCAGTTGGAAATTAATTTGAGTTGATTTAACCAATCCGGTATACGAGTCCCGCGGGAAATGGTTAAAGTATGGCTTCAGATTTTTTTCACCTGCGCCGCGATGACGGGTTGGCCGCCCGGATACGAGACGCGGTAGAAGCATGTGACACCAGGCTCTCGACCGGAAACAATCTTGCGAAGCTTTCTGGCAATAAAAAGATGCAAATTCCCTTCAAACCTTTCATCACGGTTGTCTGCCACGGTAATGTTCCTAACTTTAAACAGAATTTCGCCAAACCTGGCCATCACTCGCATGAAACGGTTACTGACAATCGCGCTGACGTTAATTTCGCTTTCGGGAATTGCACAAACGGTCCTGTGGAGTGAGGACTTTGAAGGGGAGGCCAACGGTGCCACTACCGGGACCGCCGGCGGGATAATCGGCGGGACATGGAATGTAACATCATTGCCACCGAACGGAGCTGGCTCCTTTTCGCGCCAGAATACCGGCGGTGCTGCCCGATTTACCGTTAATGGCACCGGGGATGGAGAAGGAGTCTGGTCATCAGGGGTTATCAACATCAGCGCTTACAGTGAGGTTGCCATTGAATTAAACCTTATTGAGTTTCTGTCCAGCAACGCGCAGGATTATCTCCGTGCGTACTACCGGCTAAATAACGGAGCAGAGGTTCTTTTTGGCAGTATTACCGGCGGCGGTGGGTATGATGTAACAGCCAACGCAAGTGTAATCCTCTCGGGCTCGACGGTTGAGATCGTGGTCAGGGGCAGGGAGAATTCGCCGAACGTATTCATCTTCATTCCGACGTTTCTTCGATTTGACGATATCCAACTGGTCGCGATTCAGTCGCTGTACACGCGCGCAAACGGAAACTGGACCAGTGGCAACACGTGGTCTCTCACGCCGGGTGGCCCGGCCTGTGGATGCACCCCGGATGCATCGACCCATGTCACGATTGCGCATACCGTAGACGTTAACGGCGATGGCGAAGCTGTGAATGTTATCGTCCAGAATGGCGGAACACTCCGGTATACCGGCGACAACACACTGGCGATTCACCGGGGTGGTGATTTCACTGTGAACGCCGGTGGAGCAGTGAACCGGAACGGTAACAACGCGGCGACGGTTGCCTTCACCTGGGCTGGCGTGACAAACAACGTGGTTAACAACGGCACGTTTAATATCGGTGACTTAAGTATCCCGGCCGCAGCAACGATAAATTTCAGCGGCTCCGGTGTGCTCACGACCGCTGATGACTTTACCATCGACGCCGCTGCCAACGTGAGCTTCAGCGGCACAGGCAGCTACACAATTGGTGACGATTTCATTGTAAACGCTGCCGCGACAATAACAAACAATAAAACCGGTGGTACCATCACAATCACCGACGACCTTCTTTTCAACACCGACAACGCCACCTTCAATAATAATCATACGCTTTCAATGGCAGAGCTTGTGGTGAATGACAGCGGTGATGACGGAAACGTGGTAACAAACGGAGCTGCTGGCACACTTACAACGGGCGCGATCAGTCCGAACAACGGCGACCTCGATATCAACAATTTCGGAACACTCAACCAAAGCGGGGTTTTCACGAATGGGGATCTCGGTACGGGGAGTTCTTTCAGAAACCGAAGCTCCGGCGTCTGGAACTGGAGTGCGGTCGGAGGGACAAACGATCCGCAGGTAGCTTCGGTGCTTGATTGTTCTGAAGCCGGCAATGAGTTCAACTACAACGGCGCAGGTAATCAGACCATTTTCGATATCCAATACCATCATCTGACAATTTCAAATTCCGGAACAAAGGCGGCAACAGCTGCCATCGATGCCAATGGAAACATCACAATCCAGAATACTGCGGTCTTCAACGGAGCAAATAACGGAGTCAATATTGGCGGGAACTGGAGCGCTGTAAATGCCGCTTCATTCACACAGGGCTCGTCAATCATAACATTTGACGGCTCAGGTGACCAGTCGGTTTCAAATGGCAGCGGTGAGATCTTCAGCCGCGTTGTCGTCAACAAGCCTGCCGGAGGGATCATCCTGAACAACGATCTGACGATTTCAGGGGGAGCAGGCACCGATCTTACGCTCACGCAGGGAATAATATACTCATCTTCTTCAGCCTTGCTTATCATCAGCGATGGCGTTGCGTCAACCAGTGGCAACGCAACGAGCTTTGTTGACGGGCCGATCAGAAAGGTAGGCAACGATGTCTTTGTATTCCCTACAGGAAAGAATGGACGATTCGCGCGCATTGGAATCTCGAACTTTTCAGGTGCCAGTAACACTAGTCAATTCACTGCCGAATATTTTGACAGCCCGTACGGAAACCTCTCAGTGGACGGCAGCCTGGCCCACGTCAGTCACGGAGAACACTGGACGCTGACGCGCGCCGTCAACACGCCGACGGCCCGTGTTACACTCTATTGGGAGGATTCCTTCAGCGACATAACAGATTTAGCAGATCTGACCGTAGCCAGATATACAGGAACAGACTGGACCGATGCAGGGGCAACCAATGCCGGAGCGCCAGCCGGGCCCGGGACAAGTTTGTCTGCCGTTGTTAGTAGTTTCCAGGCGTTCACGTTTGGTTCGCTCACCGGAGTGAATCCATTGCCTGTAGAGCTGCTGTACTTCAAGGCAACATTAAAGGATAATGAAGTAGAGCTGGTTTGGGAGACCGCAAGTGAGCTCAATAATGATCACTTCACCATTGAGCGTGCAAGCGACGTCGAAAATTTCCAACCCGTCACGAAGATTCCTGGCAGAGGTACGGCCTCCGGAAATCGCAAATATCAATTCACAGACACGAGCCCGCTCTATGGAAGGACCTATTACCGCCTGAAACAAACAGACTTTGACGGGACGGTCTCGTTTTCCGATATCAGCGCCATCCAGTACGAGGAACCCGCACACCCGGTCCTTTCCGTTTATCCGAACCCGGTCGTGAGCCACAAAGTGACGTTGCGTCTTGATGGCTTCAGGAACGCAACAGACGTTCCTGTGACCGTTTCCGACCTTTCGGGAAAAGTCGTCCAAAGAAAAGTGATAAGCATTCCAGAAGGTTCAGCCTGGACGTACGAAATGGACCTTGATGTCACTCCGGGTGCATATTTAATCAGCGCAGGCGCGGGACAAAGGCTCAGCAGGATTTTGATTGTACGATAAAAAGATGCGCGACTAGATTCGGTGTTGTTGGCAAGGTCCGTCTTCGGGATGCAAAGCTATCGTGTTTCACCGACGCTAAGCCAAACAAGGCAAATCTTGATGAGCATACGCACCGCAGATGTAGTGAACGTGGCATCACGCAATTCCCTCGTCAGTACCTTCACGCTGTCCATACGGAGGGCGCTCGTCACGCAGACGGTAGCCCAATGTTCCTATCGACGACCTGATCTCGCCGATCGTTACCTTTTCCGGCTCGTACTCGATTGATACGGTCGATGACTCCAAATTCGCCTCCGCGCTGTGAACACCGGTGATCGTCTCCATCGCATGTTTGATGGTACGCTCACAGTCAGCGCAACTCATTCCCTCGATCAGATAGGACTCTTTCTTTGTGTTCGGTGTCTTCATACACATCCACTTGCCTGATGAATACACAACTAAAATGCCGGCTGCCACGTCGGAAGCCAGCTCAGTTATCCCGATACTAAATGTTCATGCCGAAGCGGTTCGGGAGGCTGTAGTCGTTTCCAGACCGGATTCGTCAGCAGGCTGCATTTCGCAATGCCCTCGACTTTCAATAGAAAAGCCGGCTATCGAAATAGCCAGCTTTATTGAAAGAGCGGTACCTGATTTTGATCTAGGTTTCCGGTTCTTCGATTGCTCTCATGAGCCGTGTCCAGAATTCAACGTCAAAGGAACCTTCACCTGATTCCGGAAGCGGAATGTAGCCACCCTGACGGATCACAACGAGCTCAAGGCTCGGCACAACGTAAATTCGCTGATCATGCTTGCCTTTTGCAAGCCAGGAATCATCGGGCATGCTGGACGCAATAGGTCCCTCTACCGTTATCTTTTTGTCGTCATCATACCACGAATCTTTTCCATTCAACCACCACAGATATCCATACGATTTCTGAAGAGACTGCGATGTACTCAGCATGTCCGAAAAGTATCCTTCATCCTGAATCAGCTTCTCACCTTCCCACATGCCGTCATTAAGCATCATTAATCCGAATCTGGCGATCGCCCTTCCCGGACTCAGCAGATCAACGCCGCTCCATGAAAGACCCTTCATCCCGGTGGGTGTGAACAATACATCATCAAAAACTTCGCGATACGATTTACCAGTGGCGGCTTCGATCACGTCATACAACTTCGTGTACGCGCCATGACTGTAACGCCATGTCTCACCCGGACGACCCACATAGTTAAGGTCATCATTCAGTCCCGAAGTCATCGTAAGCAAATGCCGAATCGTTATCTCTTTTTCCGTCTCCTGCGATCGTGACCACCCTT
>CBKWFZ010000194.1:0-6741 GCA_966673785.1 uncultured bacterium | reverse complement strand
TACATTACGTTAACTCATTCGAAGGATAACCAGATCTGTGACTCATCATATGATACGGATACTGACCGCTGGAACGGCCTAAGCCCTTTCGGGGAAGAGGTCGTACGCGAGATGAATCGTGTCGGTATGATGGTTGACATCTCGCACGTTTCCGACAGTACCTTTTATGATGTTCTTCGGATCACCAGCGCCCCCGTTATAGCGTCGCATTCCTCGTGCCGGAAATATACCCCCGGATTTCAACGTAACATGTCGGATGACATGATCCGGAAGCTTGCCGAAAACGGTGGTGTGATTCAGATCAACTTCGGTGCATCGTTTATCGACTCCGTTGCGCGGAAAAACCAGGATCTCCTGGATTCCCTTGAAAAGGTGCTGCAGGATAAGGGACTGACTTCGCGGGACGAGGAAGCGAAACCAATTATCGATAAGTTCGCGGACGACCACCGTGAGCTCTATTCGGACGTTGAGCGCGTGGCGGATCACATCGACCACGTGGTGCAGCTGGTGGGAATCGATCACGTCGGTCTGGGCTCCGATTTTGACGGTGTGGGCGATACCTTACCTGTGGGTTTGAAGGACGTATCCCAATATCCAAATTTAATTTTCGTATTATTGAAGCGCGGATACACTGAGGAACAGATTGAGAAGATCTGTTCGAAAAACGTCTTCCGCGTTTGGAATAAGGTCATCGAGGTGGCATCAGCGTCCCGGTGACGATTCCCTGACCTAACCCGCGACAAGTCGTATGAAGGAGGCCGCGTTTATCCGGCAGAACAAGAGCCGTTGGCAGGAATTTGAGAAAGTTGTCAAGCACCAGAAAGAGGCTCAGCCCGATCGACTGGCCGAATTGTTCATTCAGGTAACCGACGATCTTTCATTCGCAAGTACCCAGTATCCGGGAAGCCGGACCACGCAGTATCTGAACACACTTGCCAGCAAGGTCCACCTGGAGATCTACAAGAATAAAAAGGAGGAAACGAGCCGTTTCGTCACGTTCTGGAAGTTTGAACTCCCTGAAGTGATCTACAGCTCACGGAAATCGCTCCTGTATGCGTTTATTGTTTTTATTGTCTCCGCTGTGCTGGGTGCAGTATCCAGCCTTTACGACGACACCTTCGTTCGGCTGATCCTCGGTGATGGCTATGTGAATATGACGCTCGAAAACATCGAGCAGGGAAATCCTACGAAGGTGTACTCCACGATGGATGAGCTGAATATGTTTTTCCGGATAGCCTGGAATAACGTGCAGGTCGCATTGTATTGTTTTGTCAGCGGTGTATTCACCGCTATTGCATCGGGTTTCATCCTTTTTCGAAATGGCGTCATGGTGGGCGCTTTTCTGATGTTCTTCCATAAAGAGCAACAGTTTCTTCAGGCCTTCCCGGTCGTGATGCTTCACGGCACGATTGAGCTGAGTGCAATTGTCATTGCCGGCGCGGCCGGTTTTGAGATTGGAAATGCGCTCACTTTTCCAAAAACATACTCACGGATGGTTTCCTTCAAAAACGGAGCACTCAAGGGATTGAAGATCGCCATGGGACTGCTTCCGTTCATCATCCTCGCAGCCGCTATTGAATCGTTCATCACGCGTTACGCTTTTATGCACTGGAGCCTGAAGGTCCTGGTGATCGGTCTTTCGGCCGCCCTGATGATCTATTACTTCATCATCTATCCTTTTAAATTAAAACGGCATGGAAAATATTGAAATCATCACCCTGCAGCGCGAACGCGATTTCAGCCGACGGATAAACGCCACATTCGAATTTATCAAACAGAATTTCAGACCGCTTTTCAAAACGATCGTGGTAATCGCCGGTCCGAGTGTCTTGCTGACAGCCGCCCTCATCGCTACCATGGTGGACGATATGTTCGGCATTATCGCAGGCATGACCCAGAACCCCGACGGGTTTGAAAACTATTTTCTGTCGGTGAGCTTCTGGCTTCAGCTCGTGCTGATGCTGACGCTGTTTTTTGTTACGGCGTGTATGACCGTTTCGGCGATCAATAACTACATTATTCTTTACGACGAAAAAAAGACGAACAGGATTTCGGTAAACGAAGTCTGGGACCGGGTGCGCAGCTCCTTCTGGATGTATGCCGGGACGATGCTGATGTTCTTCGTGATGATGATCGGTGCTTATGTCGCCATGTTGTTCGTATCCATGCTGTTCGCACTGATCACGCCATTTCTTCTTGGACTTATTTTTCTTGCGTTCTACGTCGGCATCGTATGGGCAGCCATCGCGGTATCGATGACGTTTTTCGTAAGATCGTATGAAAAGGCCGGACTCATCGCGGCGATCACGAGGTCGGTAAAGCTGGTCAAAGGGGAGTGGTGGAGTAGTTTCCTGTTTCATTTGGTAATCTATCTGATCGCATCAACGCTCGCTGGACTGGTGATAATTCCGTTCTATATCATCTTTATGGTGCTTGTATTACATTCGGTTGATAACCAGCTCGGTGAACCTCCCGCAGGACTTCAGTGGACTCTGGTCACGATGTTTATTGTCTACTACAGCGCTTCGATTATCGTAAACGTACTTCCCAATGTTGCGGTCGCATTCCAGTACTTCAATCTCGTTGAGATAAAGGAATCGCGTGGCCTGATCAGCGAGTTTGAAAACATCGGTCAGCAGACAGCGCCGAATTCCGAGGAGGAACAGTACTGAGATGAACGCGTTGAGATATCTGTTCATTTTCGTGATTATGCTATGGTCATCTACGGCGTACACGCAGGTTCACGAAGTCGTTATCGACACACTCGAATTCGCTGACGATGACGACGAAGAAGAGGAGGGTCCGCCGGCAGGAGCTGCGGATACCGTCTCCGTGGAGGCACGGAATCCCGATCAGGATCTGATCCGGACCCTGAAGGAAGATCCTGAAATGCAGTACGAACAACCACCGACCATCGCGGAAAGTATCTGGGAACGCTTTCTGTTGTGGCTGGCGATACTTATCAGTGAAATTTTCAACACGGCCGAAAATACGAGCTGGGGAAGGTTGATGCTGTATGTCCTTGGCCTCGGCGCTCTTGTTCTCATCGTTATGCTGATCTTGAAGGTCGACGCGTTCAAGGTTTTCTATTCCGGAGAGGGCGCGTCCACAATGAAGTATAATGTGCTTGACGAAAATATTCACGAGATTGATTTTGATCGTGAGATTCAGGGAGCGGTGCAATCTGGAGATTATCGACGGGGGATACGGCTTATCTTCCTTTATGCGCTTAAAATACTTTCCGACAAGCAGCATATTTCCTGGGAACAGGGCAAGACGAATCACGACTACGTGTTGGAAATTAAGGAAGGACAGGTCCGCCAGTGGCTGCGTCAGCTGAGTTACTATTTTGACTATGCGTGGTACGGAAATTTCAAAGTAAACCGCGACTTGTTCGATAAGGTTAACGGAATCTTCACCGGCTGGAAAGAGAATGTGAAATGAAGAAGGACTGGAAATACATATTGTACGTTGGAGGGATCATCGCGGTGTTCGTGCTTGTGAAGCTGACCAGTCCGAAGCAGTACGATTGGGCGGTGACATTCGATCCGGAGGACAAGGATCCTTACGGCGCGTATGGGATTAGCAAACTCCTGGAATCTTCCTTTGGTCAGACGCCAGCGTACTCGTACGGTACCCTTTATGAGTTGAAAGACTCCCTTGCGGAAAACGAGAGCATTTTTATGATCTCGACCGGAATGGGGATCGAGAAAGCTGATGCCGACGCATTGCTGGAATTTGTCAGCAAGGGTGGGAATGCCTTTCTTTCCGCGCAATATTTCTGGGGTCACCTCAGTGATACGTTGGAGCTAAGCACGACAGACTACTTTTTTGGCAGGCGCGCGTTACCGCTTCCGGATTCTGCTTCGCTGCGATTTGTATCGCCATCATTTGACACGACGCGCAGGTACTACTACCGGCGTGATAATATTCACAGCTACTTTTCAGGGTTCGATACCCTCAGGGCAAACGTGATCGCAAGGAACGATCAGGGGCGCCCTGTGACCCTACGCATAGCCCATGGGAAAGGCAATCTGATTCTCAACAGTACTCCGCTTGCATTCACCAATATCTATGCGCTGAAGAACGACAATCATCAGTTCGTGACCAACACGTTTTCCTTTCTTCCGCAGGGCCGGTTACACTGGACGCAATATTATCACCGGGGAAGGATGGAGGTTCAGACGCCATTGCGTTTTGTGCTGACAACAGAGCCACTGCGCTGGGCGTATTACATTCTCGTAATCTCGCTACTGGCGTACATGCTCTTCGCTATGAAGCGACGACAGCGCATCATTCCTGTGATAAAACCGCTGGGAAACACCACGCTCGAATTTGTTGCGACCATAGGTAATCTCTACTATCAGCGGAGCGACCATCGCAACATTGCAGAAAAGAAGATCCTTTTTCTGCTGGATCATATACGCACCAGATATGGACTGAGTACAGGCAAAACTGACGACACTTTTTTTGATCTGCTCAGTAAAAAATCGGGCACAGACCAAAATCTCATACGCGATCTGTTCCGGCAAATTGAAAGCGTCCGCAATGCGAAGACGATCACGTCGGATCAGCTTTCCGTTCTTAATTCACAAATAGAAAAATGTAAGTTGTAATATTGATACAGGGATAATAGCCATGGAAGAAAAAGTTTTTGAAAACCGCGTTGATCTGTCGGCGCTCAATGAAAGCCTGCAAAAAATACGTGCAGAGATTGGAAAGATAATCATCGGGCAGGAGCGCATGGTGGACCTGCTGATTACTGCGATCCTCGCGGACGGCCATGTGCTGATCGAAGGCGTTCCGGGTGTAGCCAAAACGCTGACTTCAAAATTGCTCAGCAGGATCATCTCGGTGAAATTCTCGCGTATTCAGTTCACGCCGGATCTCATGCCTTCAGACGTGTTAGGTACGTCGATCTTCAACATGAAGTCTTCGGCGTTTGAGTTTAAGGCGGGTCCCATTTTTACGAACATCTGCCTTATCGACGAGATCAACCGTGCTCCGGCGAAAACGCAGGCGGCATTGTTTGAGGTAATGGAAGAACGCCAGGTTACCGTAGACGGAGTAACGTATCCACTCGAAGCGCCCTACCTGGTGGTTGCCACCCAGAACCCGGTTGAGCACGAGGGTACGTACCGGCTACCCGAGGCGCAACTAGACCGCTTCCTGTTCAAGATAATGGTATCGTATCCTTCATTGGAAGAAGAGGTTACGATCATCGAAGGACATCATGTTCGGAAGGGCAGCGCCGCGCTGACCGAAGTGAACCCGGTGCTCTCCGCCGAAGAGATCCAACGTTACCGCATGCTGGTCCAACAGGTTTTTGTTGAGCAACACTTGCTGCGATATATCGCGCAGATCGTTCACGATACAAGAAGCAATCCGGCTCTGTTTCTCGGTGCATCGCCACGCGCGTCCGTAGCACTGCTCAATGGTTCAAAAGCTTTTGCTGCACTTCAGGGTCGCGACTTTGTAACGCCGGAGGATATAAAGACGATTGCCGCCCCCGTTCTCAGGCACCGCATTATGCTCACTCCCGACAAGGAAATGGAAGGCGTTTCCGCGGACGAAGTGGTGAATCAGATTGTCGACAAGGTTGAAGTTCCCCGGTAAGTGAAGTTCCTCCGCTCATTATATCTTCAGGAAAGGCTGTTCATCGCGATCGGTGTGCTCGTTGCACTGTTCATCTTTTCGTTTCTGGTTCCGGGTCTGATCATCGCTTCGAAAATCCTGTTTTATCTGTTTCTGGCGGTTCTTCTGACGGACATCATATTGCTGTACCGGACACGGAAGGGGCTGCATGGATACCGGTTTGTCCCCGAACGCCTCTCGAACGGCGATGACAACGAAATTCGCGTTCACCTGGAGAATTTTTATCCCTTCAAGGCCAGCCTTGAAGTAGTGGATGAGATACCGCACCAGTTTCAGAAGCGCGATATGCTGGTCAGACTCGACCTGGACGCAGGCGATGCGCGTGTAATTCGTTACAACCTCAGGCCCGTCAAACGCGGTGAGTACTCGTTTGGAGCGGTGAACCTGTATGCAAGTTCTCCATTGAAACTATTGAGCAGAAGATTTCGGTTTTCGGCGGATGCGATGATTCCGGTTTATCCGTCTTTTATACAGATGCGGAAATATGAGCTGTTAGCCATTTCGAACCGGCTTACGCAGGCAGGAATCAAGAAAATCAGAAGGATCGGCCATAATATGGAGTTCGAACTGATCCGGGAATATGTTGGAGGGGATGATATCCGGACTGTCAACTGGAAGGCTACTGCAAGAAAGATGGAGCTGATGGTGAACCACTATCAGGACGAGCGATCACAACAGGTTTTTAGTGTAATCGATAAAGGGCGTCTGATGCGCATGCCATTTGCCGGAATGAGTTTGCTCGACTACGCGATAAATGCCAGTCTGGTGATCTCAAATATTGCGATAAAAAAATCCGATAAGGCCGGCCTGATCACATTTCAGGACAAGATCAGCGCCACGCTTCCCGCCGGGAAACAGCCAAGTCAGATCGGTCGGATAATGGAAGTACTTTACAATCAAAAAACAGCTTATCGCGAATCTGATTTTTCCGTGCTGAGCAATCACATCAATCGCAAGATCACACAACGTAGTTTGTTGCTGCTGTATACGAACTTCGAATCCATCTACGGGCTTCAGCGCCAGATTCCGTATCTGCGTCAGATGGCAAAGCAACATTTGCTTGTCGTGATCTTTTTCGAGAACACC
>CBKWFZ010000193.1:0-6747 GCA_966673785.1 uncultured bacterium | reverse complement strand
ATGTCGTTCCTACCGGGATGACCGTTCCATTGTCGTTTATGAGATTGCGGATTGTATCCGGCTCCACGACGATCTGTTCGCCGTGCATCTTGTGCAGCAGTGCATTTTCTTCCTTCACCGGCTGAAAGGTGCCTGCGCTGACGTGGAGTGTGAGGTAACGCGTTGGAATGTTTCGCTCCCGTAGTGATTCAAGCACGTCAGGTGTGAAGTGCAGCCCTGCCGTTGGTGCCGCGACCGCGCCTTCGTGCCGCGAATACACGGTCTGGTAACGGTCGCGGTCAAGTTCAACGGCGTTGCGTTTCAAGTAGGGCGGAAGCGGCGTCCGTCCCGTTCGCGAGATGATTTCCGCGAAGCTTTCGCCACTGTTCCATGAAAATTTAACCAGCCCCTGTGCGCGATCAATAAGCACAGCGCTTAGCGTACCGGTACCGTTGTTATCGATGAGCACTGTTCCAACATTCCAGCGTTTCAGGTTGCCGATGGTGCATTTCCACGTGCAGCTCGCGGTGGTCTGCATCGCCTCGATGAGCAACGAAGAAGGCTGAACCGGATGCAGCAGAAATACTTCGATCGATGCACCGCTTTCTTTTTTGAAGATCAGCCGGGCCTGGATCACCCGCGTGTTGTTGAAATAAAGTATCGCGTCACGCGGCAGCAGACTGGCTAAGTCCCGGAAAACCCGATGGCTGATCCGCCCGCTATTGTAAACCAGCAGCTTCGAGTCGTCGCGTTTTTCGAGCGGGAAAGCCGCTATACGTTCCGGCGGAAGCGCGTAGGTGTATGCATTGATGTCGAGAAAGTCGCTCATGAAGTCGTGAAGGCAAAACTATTATTTGGATGCAATTATGCGCAACTTGGAACCGGAAGTTTATAAATATCCATGAAAGCCGATTTCGTCAGCCGTACTTTCCGCTTCCGGTTTAACGCAAAAACCTCACGCGGCCCTATGCCGGACAAGACTTCGTGGTTTATCCGGCTTTGGAATGATGATCGCCCCCACCTCGTTGGCCTGGGGGAATGCGGACCGCTGCCGGGTCTCAGTCCCGAAAAGCCGGAGGAGGTCCATGTAATGCTGAACGAACTGGTTGATCGCATTAATCAGGGGTCAACCGGTGAGCTCATGTCATTGGTCCCCGATAATGCACCCGCGGTGAAGTTTGCACTTGAAACTGCCATCCTTGACCTGAACAACGGTGGAAGCCGGCTTTTGTATAAAAACAGTTTTCTCCAGGGAACGCCGATTCCGATCAACGGCCTCGTCTGGATGGGGGATGCCGATTTTATGAAACGGCAGGTACGGGACAAGGTTGAACAGGGGTTTACGTGTATCAAACTCAAGGTGGGCGGTCTCGACTTCGATCAGGAATGCTCGTTACTGGCATGGATAAGATCCGAATTTTCGGACACGATCACGATCAGGCTTGACGCCAACGGTGCCTTTACTCCCGATAACGTCATGGATAGACTAACGCGGCTTGCCCAATTCGACATTCATTCCATTGAACAGCCCGTAAAGCCTGGTGAAGCGGTAATGCGCGAAGTCTGCCTGCATTCGCCGATACCCGTAGCGTTGGACGAGGAACTGATCGGCGTGAATACTCCTGAACAAAAACGCGCGCTGCTGGAAAAGCTGAATCCGCGGTACATCATCCTCAAACCAACGTTGCATGGTGGCCTGTCCGGCAGCGAAGGCTGGATCGCTGTTGCCGAGTCGCTCCGTATCGGGTGGTGGATCACATCGGCACTCGAGTCCGGCGTAGGATTGAATGCCGTATGCCAGTTTACCGGAAAGTTTGAGGTATCCATGCCGCAGGGCCTGGGCACGGGAATGATTTACGAAAACAATTTTGAAGGTCCGCTTCGCGTTTCACGCGGCGAGCTTCGATTTGATAGGTCGCTTTCCTGGCACCTCGATGAACTGCTCAGGCCGCCTCGCGGATCGCGTGGTGTGCCGTGCTAGCGCAGCTCTTCAAGCGCAGCAGTTGCCTCATCTTTCAGCGACGTATCTTTTAATGCATCCTTGAGTCCTTCGATCAGAAAGTTCGGAACCTTTTCAGAACGCGCGACTTTCTTCCTGATCTCAGTGAGCATATCAAGCGCGTCCGCCTTTCCGGCAAACTCAGGGTGAGCTTTCAGTTTTTCGTCAAGCTGCGTGAGCGCTGGCGGAGCGTCCTTCATGGGTTCGGTCCGGGGTGCATCAACCACCGCAGGCGCATCTGATTTATTGTCGAGGCATTCGTTGTACGCAATAATGATCTTGTCGAGGTCGGTCCGTCCGAACGTGCCGTTTTCGATCTTTGTCTGGACAGGTTCGCAGTCGGAGAGAAAACGGGCCATCACCTTCTTGAATCCAAGGTTCGGGACTTCAATCGAGGTGCCGTCTTTTTTTGCAAGCAAAAGTCCATCGTAGGTTGTCTGGTTCTCGCGCTGAAACGCGTAAAGGGAAAGGAACCCCGGCGTTACCACTTTCATAAACGCGTATCCTGCTGGTCCGCGCTGAGGTTGATAAATATCGCCGTCAAAAGAAACCGACCTTACCTGCATCATCGACAATGTTTCCTTTTTCTTTCCTTCGGATGTCAGCTGCACTTTTTTATCAGGGCCGTAATTCAGCAACCGGACTTTCCCGTGAAGTGTATC
This sequence comes from uncultured bacterium, assembly GCA_966673785.1. Classification (GTDB taxonomy): domain Bacteria; phylum Bacteroidota; class Bacteroidia; order Cytophagales; family Cyclobacteriaceae; genus Ohtaekwangia. The sequence goes on along the minus strand of CBKWFZ010000193.1, from coordinate 4,107 downwards.
GCCAACTGCGGTGACAACATGATCCTGCGCCTGTACACACTGATAGGCAAGCAGCAAAATCAGCAACAATAAGATTTGAATAACTCCGAAAGTTCGCATTACGGTTTTGATTTAAGGTGACAAATTACTCCGATTTTCCTTTACTTTTCAAGCGACCCGAGTCTTTTAGTGCCTTGTGAATCAGCCATTCGATCTGACCGTTGGTACTTCTGAACTCATCCGCGGCCCATTTTTCAACCGCTTTCATTATTTCCGGATCCAGTCGCAGGACGAATGGTTTTTTTTGTGCCATCTACGCGCGTTCTCGATTCAACATATTCTCCATTGCCGTTCTGAGCTCATCAGGCCGTTGTGTTCCGAAACGGATGTTCTTTCTGCCCGATAGCCTGAGTTCCAGCCCTACATTACCGGATGTATTGAACGTCGTAAAACGAAAACCAAGGCGGATACCGTATCCCGGTGGGAAATAGGTGGTAATTTTCCATTCGCTGATCTCCTCTCTTCCAATAAACTTCCAGCCGGGAATAAAAGGCGGGAACCGGTACGATATGCCATGCCGGTCGACTTTCGTTTCCAGCTTTGCCACGTACATGACCACCATCACACCGATCATTATCACGGAACTGCCAACGGTAAAGAGGATCAGGTATTGATCCGACATCGGCTTGTCGCCGTAGGGAACACCCAGAATGATCTGGTTGTAAAACGCCGTGGCCATGAAAAGCAGCATGCCGCCGGAGGTGAGCGCGATGAGCGCCCATAACCACCATTGGCGGAATCGCTGCACTTCATAGAACTCGTTTTTCATACCCGTGATTAATGATTAAGCGTGCCTGTGTTTACTACCGGACTGACATCTTTGTCGGAACACAATACAACCATGAGGTTGCTTACCATGGCGGCCTTGCGTTCCTCATCGAGGTCGACGATCTGGTGATGGGTAAGCTGTTCGAGCGCCATCTGCACCATACTCACGGCGCCTTCGACGATCTTGAAACGCGCAGCAACCACTGCCGTTGCCTGTTGCCGTCGCAGCATCGCACTGGCAATTTCCGGGGCATAAGCCAGGTAGCCTATACGCGCCTCGATAACGTGTATTCCCGCGATGTCAAGCCTGTTCTTGAGATTTTCCTCAAGCGCGCTGTTAACTTCCTCGTGGCCCGATCGCAGCGTCACCTCGGAGTCGGTGTCGAAATTGTCGTAGGGGTACATGCCCGCAAGCCGGCGAACCGCGGCATCGCTTTGAATCCGGACGAAGTTTTCATAGTTATCAACTTCAAACGCCGCTTTGAATGTGTCGCGCACCTGCCACACCAGGATTACGCCGATCTGTATCGGGTTACCAACCTGATCGTTGACTTTGATCTTTTCGCTGTCAAAGTTCCGCGCCCTCAGCGAGATACCCTTCTTCATGAACAAGGGATTGACCCAAAAGAAACCATTGTGCTTTACGGTACCCTTGTAATCTCCGAACAAGACCAGGACCATCGACCCGTTGGGGTTGACAAAGAAAAACCCGGGTGTCAGGATCACGCCCACGACGATCAGTATGAAGCCGAGTTTTTCACCGGTTTCGACAGGGATGAGAATACCGGAAAGAATCAGCAGAAATACGACGAAGACCATGAGGTAGCCGTTGACCGGACTGTATCTTTTTTCGTGTGAAGGGGTCGGTGCTCCCGGTTTTGTGTCTGTTGTTTTCATGACGGTAAAAGTTAAATCGTATAGGTTAGCCGAAAATTGGTTGATATCAATTTGATATCAATATAGTACTAATCACGGAAAACCGGAAAGGAATGTTTCGGCTCATAGCCGTTTTTTTTCAGGATCAGGGTCAGCGATCCGGAATGGGGCTTTTTGGAAATGCAGGCCCGATGCCATTTATTAGCGCCTTATTTCATCGCTCATGATAAAGTACAATCCCAAGGCCTGGGTCTCCCTTATCTTCCACGCGTATAGCCGACATGTGCTCAAGACGCTCATGCCGGTACTTGTTTTCATGGGCGTGTTCACAACCGGTGTATGCTACCTTGTGCTGACATACTTCCATTTAAGTCAGAGCGAATTTCAAGGTACATCCGTAGTTCACTCCTTGCTGGGGATCGTGCTCGGCTTGTTTCTGGTCTTCAGAACCAACAGCGCGTACGATCGCTGGTGGGAGGGACGGAAACTTTGGGGCGGTATGGTCAACAGCACGCGCAATCTCGCCATCAAGCTCCATGCGTACCTGCCGCGTGAACGTGGCGATGACCGCACTTTCTTTGCGGCGATGATTGCCAATTTTGTATATGCCACGAAGGAACATCTTCGAAAAGGCGTGCAGATGACAGAACTTGAGAATCCCGGCGGTGATGTGCTCGATCAGGTTAAAGCCGTGAAGCACCGACCCAACAGGATTGTCTCGATGATGTACGAGCGGATCAATACACTTTACCGCGACAATACGCTTTCAGGTGATCAGTTGATCAACGTCGATAAGGAGATCAAGGAATTTATCGATCTCATGGGAGCGTGCGAGCGCATCCGCAATACGCCGATCCCATATTCGTACTCGATGTATATCAAAAAATTCATCTTCATTTATCTGGTCACGCTTCCCTTCGGCTTTATCGCTACGTTTGGTTACTTCACCATTCCAACGGTGTTGCTTGTATCCTTTGTTTTGCTTGCCGTTGAGCTTATCGCTGAAGAAATTGAAGATCCCTTCGGACGTGATATCAATGACCTGCCCACGGACGAGCTCGCCGGAAAGATCAAGGATAACGTCAGAGAGATTCTGCTCTGATCATTAAAGGAAGTCGATATCGACATTGAGCGGATACCGCATCAGGTATCGCAGTGCCTGCGGTACGGTCAGATCCTGGAATAAAACCTGGTACAACGTGTTCGTGATCGGCGCTTTCACTTTATAATAGTCGGCGCACTTTTTCGCGATGCGAACGGTCTGGATTCCTTCCGCAACCTCGTCGGTACTCGCAAGTATTTCCGCGAGCGTTTCACCCTGCGCGAGCCGCATGCCTACCATAAAATTGCGGCTGAGTGAGCTGTTGCAGGTTGTCACGAGGTCGCCGATACCGGCCACGCCGAGAAACGCCGTAGTGTTCCCGCCCAGGGCACGGCCCAGATAAACCATTTCCACCATACCGCGGCTGATGAGCAGCCCTTTTGCGTTTTCGCCGTAACCGAGTCCGCTCAGCGCACCGGCGGCGATCGCGATAACGTTCTTCAATACACCGGCAAGCTCTACGCCGACGAGATCATTATTCCCGTAAACCTGGAAGTGGTCATTCCGGAGCAGCCGTTTTCCGAGGTTGATCACTTCATTAAAACCGCTGGCGATAACCGTTGCCGCGGGCTGACCCGCCGCCAGCTCTTTGGAAAGATTCGGACCCGCGAGGCAGCCAACCCGGATCACAACGCTCTCGTCCCGGATCACCTCGCTCATGGTTTTTACGCTGCTGCGGTCAAGCACCGCAACGTCTTCCAGTTGCGCGCCTTCGGGCAACGTGATATCAAAGCCCTTCGTGCCGTGGATCAGGATGTGATAGGGATGAAGATATGGCGCAAGCTGGCGCATCATGGTACGAAAGTGCAAAGACGGCACGATCGGAAAAATGACGTCACATTCGCGCGCCACCGCAGGAAGATCGTTGGTGGGCGTGATGCGCGGATGGAGAACATGGCCGCGGTTCTCGCGCGTGGCGAGGATTTTCGAGATCACCCTTTCATCCCTGACGTACAGCAAAACATCGCGGTGACGGGCGAGTAGGTTGGCCACAACGCTGCCAAAGTTGCCGGCGCCGATCACGCCAATTGGTTTATCAGCAGATAAACTTCTCGAGGTCATAGCCAGTCAGGCGGTTGTGATAGTAATAAAGTGTGTTGAAATCACCCGTGATAACATTGCCTTCCCGGTTCAACAACAGGGGACGCTTCAAATGGAATATTCCGACGTTCTCCAGCCCGTGCCGGATAACGAGGTCGATCTTTCCTTTCAGGTGCGTCGCGTGATTCAGCTTTCCTTCCTCCTTGAGCCGGTAGATCTCCCGTCGCACGCGTTTGCAGTTTTCACGAAACTCCTCGTAGGGGAGAACCTCACCCTCTTCT
>CBKWFZ010000192.1:0-6755 GCA_966673785.1 uncultured bacterium | reverse complement strand
CTCGTAACACACCGCTCTATGTTTGCGCCACTTTTAACATGATTGATTTGACCTTTTGTGATTTTTTGTTGACCAAATCCTAACCAGCGATCAGCCTGCTTATTGTATGACATACTGTTTTTCCGCTCTTAAAAGGGGTGTTTTACTCCTCGTCCTCGGTATTATGCCGGGTATTCTGATGCCGGCTTTTTGTCAGAAGAAAGATTTCGTCATTTCTTCTCCCAACGGAAATATTCGCGTACACATCAAAGCCGACGGACAAATTTCCTATTCGGTTGCGTACGCAGAGAAGGTGGTCCTGGCCCCCAGCACGATCTCGATGACCCTCGAAACGGACGTGCTAGGCGCAAATCCGACTGTAGTTTCTAAAAAACAGCGTTCGGTCAACACCATAGTTAAGCCTTTGTTTGGAATGGCCGCGGCCTATCCGGACATCTACAATGAGATTATCCTGGAGTTTACGGGAAAGTTTGCGCTGGTTTTCAGGGTCTATGACAACGGCGTGGCGTACCGTTTTGTAACATCCAGGCCCGGAAAGATCAGAATCCTTGAAGAGGAAGTTGCGTACCGGTTTTCGTCAGATCCAACGGGTTGGATGCATGAGGTCAAGGGCTTTCTGAATTCCTATGAAGAACACTATATAAAGGACAGGATATCGGTATTGGATTCAGGCAGGATATCGGCGTTGCCTCTGCTTGTGGAATCTGAAGGTGTAAAGATGGTGATAACTGAATCCGATCTTCTCGACTATCCCGGGCTTTACCTGACTTACGATAAATCTGGTGGTCTCACCGGTGTGCTCCCACCGTTTGTACTGCAGGATTCGGTAGGCGGTTGCTGTCCCAATTTCGAGAAGGTGATCGTGAAGACCGCACCGTTTCTGGCGGAAACTGACGGTACGCGCAAATTTCCATGGCGCCTGATGGTATTGGCAAAAGATGACAAAGATTTGCTGTACAACAACCTGGTGTACCTGCTTGCGTCTGAGAATTCCATGGGTGATGCCTCCTGGGTCAGGCCGGGCAAAGTGGTCTGGGATTGGTGGTGTTCAAACAATTTAAGTGGCGTCGACTTCAAGACGGGTTTTAATACGGAAACGTATAAGTTTTACATTGATTTCGCGGCGGCAAACGGAATAGAATACATTAATATGGATGAGGGGTGGAGCGATCAGTTCGATCTGCTCAAACTTAATGACGGGTCTGTAAAACTGGGGAACAATGCGTCTATTGGTGGCAATCTGGATATGCCGTTTCTTTTTCAATACGCGAAAGAGAAAAATGTGGGGATTATACTCTGGTGCGTGTGGCACACGCTCGACAGACAAATGGATGAGGCGCTGAACCAGTTTCAAGAATGGGGCGTGAAGGGTCTGAAAGTGGATTTCATGGACCGGGACGATCAGACTGTCGTGAACTTTTACGAGCGCCTCGCCAGAGAAACCTTCAAGCGAAAGATGATTGTGAACTTTCATGGGGCCTTCAAGCCGACAGGTTTCGAAAGGACGTTTCCCAATGTGATCAACAGGGAAGCTGTGCAAGGGCTGGAGTACAATAAGTTTTCGTCGCTTTGCTCTCCGGAACATGCGGCGAGAATTCCCTTTATCAGAATGGTTGCAGGTCCAATGGATTACACCCCCGGAGGATTGGATAATGTAAGCCGGGAGGACTTTTTTGTGCGTATGAACCAGCCGTTGACCCAGGGCACACGATGCCAGCAGCTGGCTATGTTCACGATTTATTACGCGCCCCTCGAAATGCTTGCAGATGCTCCAACGGCCTATATGCGGGAACCAGAGATTCTATCTTATCTAGCCTCTATCCCCACAACCTGGGACGAAACGGTTCCGCTATCCGGCGAGATCGGTGAATATGCGGTAATCGCCAGAAGAAAAAAGGATACCTGGTATGTATCAGGATTGACAAACTGGACGGAAAGGTCAGTAAAAATAGACTTTTCATTCTTGTCACGTGAACGTTACCAGGCAACACTGTTTTCAGATGGTGTTAATGCCGACAGGATGGGAAGTGATTATAAAATCGCGCAGACTGAACTTGGCCCTGATGACTCGCTTACAATTGATATGGCAGCCGGTGGTGGTTTCGCACTGAAACTCGTGCCGTTAAATCGTAATAGGTAATCAGTTAAGCCGGCAAGACGCTCCACAAGAATTCGCAGCCGTCAAAGAAAAGTACTTTATAGTATCGGTCCGGGTATTGCCCGTTTTCGTGGAAAGTGCAAGAATAACGTTGCAACAATCATTGTGAGCATTTCCTAATTACCAGCGCTTAGAGCCACGCGAATCAACGCCAATTTTCAAATGGAAAACCTCGAAAGAAGGGTCGTTAACAAAATGGAACCCACCTACAACTTCTTGGGAACATGTTCCATCCGTTCTCCGGCAACGTTAGCGTAAGTTTGAATCAGCACGCCGGGACCAGAAGACCGCGTATGAGTCATAACTATTTTACTGAAGGGTCCGCTCGTTAAATGGTACTGACAATCAACGTCAAAGGCTCCCTGTCTGCGCCAAACCACAAATCCAATCTTTTAATAACCCACTAAACCCAGAACTATGACACTGTATCTACGCCACTGGAGAAGTCTTCGCGACAAGGACGAGACCATTCGGTCTGTTCTCTTAAAGATTGTGTTTTTACTTATCGCGATACTGGGCTGCACCGCTGCACAGGCCCAAGACGTAATGAATGTTTTTCCAATCACCAATAAAATTTTGCTCGTTGAACTGAAGGACGGCCATATTGACCCCCATGGAATTGGTCAGACTGCGGCGGACCAAACCACGTATGTTAATCCTACGAACCTGACGATAGCGCTGAATAAGGCCAATTATGCAATCAGCAGCAGCGACGATAGTAACTACACTACGGCAAAGAATCCCACAACGGTGGGCAGAAAGTCGAAAGCGGTGGACTATAATGATGAATGGCAGAGTGTACCTTATGTATGGGGTCACTCCATATACATAGAGCTGCCGCACGCGATGCAACAGGGGCGCAGCTACACAATACAGCTGAATAACATCGTAGAGAATAGAAACAGCGTTTCGTTTGTATATGATGTCAACAAGATGCGCTCCCCAACAGTGCATGTGAACCAGATCGGATTTCCCAGCTCAGGTCCTAAGTTCGCGTATCTGTCGCAGTGGATGGGTGATTTCAATACCTCGACTCATTCGAATGGCGGATTAGAACTGGACAGCCACGCAGGAAACCAATTCAGGCTGGTCAACTATGCCACCGGCAATACGGTTTACACAGGCACGATCTCGAAGCGGATGGACAAGACTGTTCAGGAAACAGGCAGTTGGGATTTCGATCCTGAGAAAAATTACACGCATGCCGATGTCTGGCAATGCGACTTCAGCGCTTATACCGGATCGGGCGAATTTGTCGTTGCGGTCGATGGCATTGGTTGCTCATATCCTTTCGAGATTGGAAACGATGTTACCCGGGAGCCTTTCTATTATGCGATGAAAGGTCTTTTCTGGCAACGGCAAGGGATCGTAAAACAAATGGAGAATGGTCAGGTAATGCCACGCGATCATCACCCTGATGACATTGTCTGGAAGTGGGATAGCAACTGGGGCGGGGGCCACGATGTAAGTGGATTCAACACCTCCTCACCAAGAGTCCACGGAATATGGGGCTATTATCACGACGCCGGCGACTGGGACGGATACGTTACGCATGCGAAGGTGCCGATGTCGTTGCTCCTCCTATATGACCTCGCACCCGATAGGTTTTATGACGGCGATGTTGATAACAAGTATAAACTCAGTCCTTCCGATGCGAGCTGGATCGACGAGGGTAACAATGGAATTCCCGACCTTCTGGACGAGGCAAGCTGGCTTGTGAAATATTACAAAAGAGCGAGAAATGTACTCAAAGACAACTATGGGGGTACTGGCGGAGTTCCGGCCTATGTCGGCCGTGACGGCGTTCCAGGAAACAACATCACCGCCTGGCAGGATACCAGAGAGTGGTATCTTTCAAAGGAAAGTCTGGAGCAGACTTACCTGTATGCGGGGCTTGCGGCGTGGTATGGTGTTTGCCTGAACAAATTCCATCAGCTCACCAGCAGCGGTAACCACCCCGATTATAATTCATGGATCAGCGAGGCGACCGCAGCCTGGAATTGGGCGAATTCCAAAACCATTGCGATCGATAACGAAAGAAGGGCTCGTGGGTTTGCGGCGGCGAATCTTTATCGTGCTACGGGAAATACAACCTATCAATCCGCTTTCGAAACTTATCAGACGTGGGAACCCTGGAAGGGAGACGGCGAATGGTCCAATCCCTCTTACTATGATATGGCTATTTCTGTATACGCCATGATTCCTTCAGGACACAACGGATTGAATACCGGCCTGAAGAGCACGCTCATCAGTGAGATTCAAACGAAAGCCGTCAGCACGAAAGTGAATAATATTAATGCAAACGCCTTCCGTTGTGGTATGGAGTTCAATCAGTTCCTGCAGCTTGGCGGATTCACTACTCCCAAACTCACACTCCTCGCAGTAGCCCATAAGTTGTCCAATGATCCGCAGTATCTGAATGCCATGAAGAATGTAGCCAACTATGTGCTTGGCGGTAACCAGCTGAACATGGTCTATCTTTCAGGATTGGGCGAACATTCGGATGTGTGGATATTCCAGCCTAACGGATATCTTACGAATGACTACAATAGCAAGGTTTATTCGAACGAGCCCTTTATCGGATTCACAAGTTACTTCGGCGCCACCGGAGCCGCTTCGAATTACTGGTTTTATCAGTCGAAACATTCAGAGTATTTTTCACGGACTGCGGCCTATCCGCAGGCTAAAGATTTCCCAAATTCTTGGCCCGAGGCCGAATCGAAATTTCATAACCGGTATAGCATACAAGGTGGAGAATACACCGTTCATCAGCAGAACAATTACATGATTTATACCATGGGATACATCAAAGCCATGGCAAATGCCAGCGCTTCAGACTATTCCCCGAATGCAAGACCCACAGTTAGCCTAAATCTTACGGAAGGGAGCAACTTCCCGAAAAACGGCTGTGATCTGACAGTTAACGCATCTTCGGATACTCGCAGTGTCAAATAGTATTATGAGTGGCATTTCATCGGCGAGAGCTTCGATAAGGCAAATGACTTCAAGCTAAACTGGGTTCCGCCTGTGGCCTCCGGAACCAGCGTATTGGTTACGGCTGTTGCCTATGACGATAAGGGGAGAATGACAAAACCCAGTGACGCAGGCGACCGGAACGTAACGATCTCTACCAGCGCAACATGCGGATCCACAACAGGTTTCAATTTAACAGTGAACGCCAGCAACGGATCAGTTGCCAAAAACCCGAACAAGTCGACGTATAATTCAGGAGAGCAGGTCACATTGACCGCTGCCCCCAACGCTGGCTACACATTCTCCGGGTGGAGTGGCGACGCGAGCGGAAGCAGCAACCCGCTCACTGTTACGATGAACAGCAACAAGAACATTACTGCGAACTTCACTGCCACCTCTACCGGGAACTGCAATCTCTATCAGGCGGAATCGGGTTACACGGGCAGCGGTGTGGCGGTTCAGTCAAGCTCTTCCGGATACACCGGATCCGGCTACGTGGACTACGGCGGTCAGGGCACCTACGCGCAATGGACAGTGTCTGTTCCCTCTTCCGGCAGTTACGTGCTGAAGTTCCGATACGGTAATGGTTCCGGAGGCAATCGTCAATGCGCTTTGACCACCAACGGGTCAGCTACCGGTAACTTGACGTTTGGTCCTACGGGAAGCTGGCAGACTTGGCAGGAACAACAAATTACCGCTACGTTGAATGCGGGTAACAACACCATCAGGTTAACGGCCAACACCTCTGCGGGCGGACCCAACCTGGATAATTTCGAAGCGTGTGGTCAGACGTCATATACACTTTCCATAAGCGCGACGAACGGTTCGGTTTCAAAAAATCCGAATAAATCGACTTATAATCCCGGTGAGCAGGTCACGCTCACCGCGACGCCTAACAGTGGATATACCTTCAGCAACTGGAGTGGCGCGGCAAGTGGATCAACCAATCCGTTGACCATTACGATGGATGGCAACAAGTCTATCACAGCTAATTTCATGCAAACGCCGGTAAACGAATGCAACCTTTATCAGGCAGAGTCGGGATATACCGGTAGTGGCGTGTCCGTCCAGACAAGCGCTTCGGGGTTTACAGGTTCAGGTTACCTCGACTACGGTGGTCAGGGCACGTATGCGCAATGGACAATATCGGTCCCTTCTTCAGGAAGCTACGTACTCAAGTTCAGGTATGGTAACGGTTCTGGCGGAAATAGGCAATGCGCATTGACCGCCAACGGTGCGGCTGCAGGCAGTATATCATTCGGTCCTACCGGAAGCTGGTCAACATGGCAGGTTCAGGAAGTTACAGCTGTATTGAACGCTGGGAATAACATAATCCGATTGACAGCGAACACCTCCGCCGGCGGGCCGAATCTTGATGACTACAGCGTTTGTGGAGAAGCGGTGGTGACGGCAAATTCGGCTACGGTCGCCGAGTCGTATTCTGCCGAGACAACTGAATTTAGTTTGACCGCATATCCAAACCCTGTCGCTGACGGTGAATTGCACATCACTATGCGTGATGATCTGATGAGCGAATCTGATATCAGACTCTCTGTCAGCGATGCCCTCGGACGGGTGGTCTTCCTTGAGGATCTTAGAGGTGCAAGTAATTTTCACCGGACCA
>CBKWFZ010000191.1:0-6774 GCA_966673785.1 uncultured bacterium | reverse complement strand
GGCCAAAGCGTTGATCGAGATCGCTCATCCGAATCACCGCGAGGCGCTTGAAAAGGCGGCATTCGAACGTTTCAAGAGCTACGAGTTCGAAAGAACAATATACTGACCAACCGTTAGCTGCCAAGTCAGGCGCATGCTACCAAAATAGCATGCGCCTTTTTGTTTTACCGGGTGGCAACTTAACCCGGAATGGATTTGTTATGGAACAGTAGAACATAAAATCGTATGGCGAACGCTTCTTTTGTCGACCTGATCAATAGTGACACCCCGGTCCTGGTGGATTTTCATGCCGACTGGTGCGGGCCTTGTAAAATGATGAAACCGATTCTTGAAGAATTAAAACAACTTGCCGGGGACCGCGTAAAGATTATCAAGATCGACGTCGACCGCAATCCGGCGGTTTCCGGACGCTACAATATTCAGGGAGTGCCCACGCTCATTCTGTTCCGGAAGGGCGAGATCAAGTGGCGTCAGTCTGGTGTCGTCCCCACCCAATACCTTAAGCGCATCGTCGACGAACACGCTCCGGTCTAGATCGCCTTGCTGAAAAGGCGCGATCCAAAGTTGCCTTCCTCCCGGGATCGCTTATCAAACACGTGGCAGATGTTCCGGATAAACGCACGCCCCGTAGTTGTAACCGACATTCCCTTGGCATGCATCCTCACGAGCCCCTCCTCCTCCATCTGTTCCAGCAGCGCTGTTGTGGTCTCGTCCATCGTTGCCGTAAGCAGCACTTCTGAGAGTTCTCCCTTGCACGCGATGTCAAGAATGATGCGCCGGTATAGCATGTCTTCGGCAGTGTGCAGATGTCCCTTGAACACTGCGCTTTCGTTTTTCCGGACGTGACTTTGATAGTCCTCAACTTTTTTAAGATTCTGCGCGAATGCATACTTCGCGTCGCTTATGGATGAGGCACCCAGACCGATAAGCAGGTCGGTCTGATTGGTCGTATAACCCATAAAGTTTCGGTGTAACCTTCCCTGGTCTACCGCTGTCGAAAGCGGATCACCCGGCAAAGCAAAGTGGTCCATGCCGATGTCGCGGTATCCGGCTTCGTGGAATAGTGCCCTTCCCGTTTCATACAGCGAACGCTTTGTGACATCCGAAGGAAGATCTGCGTCTTCGTAGCCACGCTGACCGGGACGGATCCATGGCACGTGAGCATAACTATAGAATGCAATCCGGTCAGGACGAAGCGAAATCACCTTCCGGACAGTTTCCGAAACGCTTTCAATGGTTTGATACGGAAGTCCGTAGATCAGATCAAATCCGATTGAATGATATCCAAGCTCGCGGCTCGCGCTCACAACACGTTCAACGTTCTCGAAAGGCTGCAGGCGATTGATGGCGGTTTGCACTTTGATATCCAGATCCTGAACACCAAAGCTCACCCTTCCGAAACCCAGTCCTGCAAGTACGGTCAGTTGACCCGGAGTTGTATTGTTCGGGTGACCTTCAAAGCTGAACTCGAACCGTGGGTGGGTCCGACATCCCTTGAGGATACCCTTCACGAGGCGTGACAGGTTCGCCTCGGAAAAAAAAGTCGGTGTACCACCACCGAGGTGCAACTCCCGGATTACCGGTACCGTACCGAAACGCTGTCGATACATCGCCCATTCGGCAAGCACACTGTCAACGTATCCATCCTCAACCGCATGGTTCCTGGTGATCCGCGTGTTACATGCACAATAGGTGCAGAGGCTTTCACAAAACGGCAAGTGTACGTAGAGACTGATTCCCTTCAGATCATTCGACTCGTTGAAACAGCGCGTCACCGCTTCCCACCAACCTAATACGGTGAACCGGTCTGTTTGCCATAGGGGAACCGTTGGGTAGCTCGTGTACCGTGGAACGGGGACGTCATACTTTCTTAACAGCTCTGCCAGACTCATCCTTTTTGGGTTTTGTTTTGTCATCAAATAACATCCTTACCGAGGGCGTGTACGTATCCTCATACTGACCGCTTTTCATGTTCCATAGAAAGATACCGAGGAACACCAGGGCGATGGTAATACTGATTCCGATGAGAAGAATAATGATTCCCATAGTTAAAGTTTTTTTCTTTTCGCCATAAATGACACAGCAAGAGACGTAAATCCGACGACGCTGATACTACTGATGGGCATCAGAATCGCCGCGATCAATGGCGTCAACAGACCGGTTACTGCGAAGCTCAGCGCTATTGCGTTGTAGAGAAACGAGATCACAAAGCCCGTTTTCAAAATATGCGATGAGATTCTGGCAAGCTCAATAAATTTGTCGAGTGATCCGATACGGCTGCCATGCAGAATTGCATCGCAGGCCGGCGTGAATACACCGGTATCATCCGTGACGGCAATCCCCACATTGCTTTGTTTGATCGCGCCTGAGTCGTTAAGGCCATCGCCCGCCATCAGCACACGTTTACCCCTTTCCTGCAGATTCCGGATATAGTCAAGCTTTTCGTGCGGCGACTGATTAAACAACATCGGGACGTCATCACCAAAGAGTTTTTCCATACGGAGTCGATCAGAATCGTTGTCTCCCGAAATCAATGCGACGAATGATCTTCCAAGTCGCGCAAGCATCGGTTTAAGTCCGGCGCGTATTGCAGTTGAAACGGAATAGTAACCAATGACAACGTCATCAATGGATAAGTGAACAACCGAACCTGATTCATTTTCAGCTGCTATAGCGCCGACAAATGAAGCCGATCCCAGTTTGTACCGATGCCCGTCGCTCTCGCCTTCCAGACCTTTACCAGGCAATTCCTTAAACCCGGTTATCGGTCTGTCCTCAACCGCTTTTATGCTTTTGTTTATCAGCGTACTCAACGGATGCGTGGAGCAACCTGTGAGCTGCCTCACCACGCCTTGTTGTTCTTCGCTCAGCCGCGCGCCCGCAAAACGTATGTCGGGCGCGTCACCGTGCGTAACTGTTCCGGTCTTGTCGAAGACAATCGCATCCACTGTTGCGAGGCGTTCGATGATGTCGGCATTCTTCAGATAGAAGTGATGTTTACCAAACACGCGAAGCATACTTCCATAGGTAAACGGGGCAGCGAGTGCAAGGGCGCATGGGCACGCGACCATCAGAACCGATGTAAGTACGAGCCACATACGGGATGGATCGGCCACAAACCAGTAAACCGCAGTTAGTGCAGCAATTGCGAGTACGACCCACGTAAAACGCCGCGCTGCGCGATCAATCGTTTTCCGGTATTTGCTTTCCGACGACTTTTGAAAGGCATCGCTGTTCCATAAGCTCGTCAGGTGACTTTGCGAAGTTTTTTTATGAACTACAAGCTCAACCGGTTTTCCGATCAGCCTGCCCCCGGCGTAAACAAGTTCGCCCTGCGTCGCCGTTACCGGCCGGGATTCACCCGTGACAAAGCTGTAGTCGATGAGCGCTTCTCCGTCGATCATGACACTGTCGGCAGGAATAATCTCGAGGTTGCGAACGCGAATATGATCACCCTTCTGCAATTCGTAGATGATAACCGGCTTCCACACACCCGCAGAAAAACGCTGGACGGCAAGCGGAAAGTACGACTTAAAATCACGGTCGAAAGCGAGGCTCTCGTAGGTCTTGCCCTGGAACCAGCGACCGATAAGTAAGAAGAAGACCAGGCCGGTAAATGAATCAAGATACCCGGGACCTGTAGCCGAGACGATGTCCCACGTGCTTCGCGCAAACAATGCTATCAACCCCACCACTATTGGCACATCGATATTGATCTGTTTTTCGCGAAGACTTCTATAACCTGCCAGGAAATAGTCCTGCGCGCTGTAAACCAGCACCGGAATGGAAAGTCCGATGTTCAGGAACGAAAAAATTCGTTGCAGCTTGTAGTCCGTGTGATCCAGTCCAAGGTATTCCGGGAAACTGAAGAGCATTACATTACCGAAACAGAATCCGGCCACGGCAAGCCTGATAAGAAGACTCCAGTCAATGGCCATCGTTGCCGTAGCCGCAGCTTCATTTTCCAGATTGATCTTTGGCTCGTACCCGAGCGAGGCCAGCAATCGTGCGATCTCGCTTAATCTGACGCGTGACGGAATGAAATCAATTTCCACCGTTTTGCGGGCGAAGTTCACCTCAGACTTCAGTACGCCCGGGTTGAGCTTCTGTAGATTTTCAAGAAGCCAGATGCATGAGACACAATGAATCGCCGGAACATAAAATTTGACGCGCACGAAATCATCAACATCGAAAGCCACAATCTTCCGGCGGATCTCCTTCTCATCCAGATAGGCGTACGTATCGTCGCTGACATTCCTGACCGTTATGCCGGCATTGCGGTCAAGGGAATAGTACTCACACAAGTCATTCGCATGGAGTATCTCATAAACGGTCTTGCATCCGAAGCAGCAAAAGCTTTTGTCATCCAGCCAGAGCGTTTCTTCACATGTATTTCCGCAGTGAAAACATGCAACATCCGTTTTGATCGGCATTTCAAATTCCATGAACCAGCGTCTAATTGATCAACCTTGTTTGATATTGCACGTCCAGATCGGAAGATCGACGTGATTAACTACATCTTCGGTCACGCTCCCGGAAAACAAGTGCGCGAGGCCCCTGCGGCCATGTGTGCCCATGACCAGCATGTCCGCCTTGATATGGTGCGTAAAGCTGATGATTCCCGACTCCTCATACAGGTCGTTGAAAATATTGATGGTGTAATTCTGAAGCATGAACCGTGAGGCGAATTCCTGAAGCCGAACACGAGTTGTTGCGTCGGGAGTAAAATTTGTCGGTGTATTCACCCAGACGATGTGAAGCCTGGCACCGAAAAAATTCTGAATCGCCTTTACCCGTGTGACCAGTCCCTCCTGATTGTCTGTCTGAAGTGTGTTGGGAAATACCAAATCGCGGACCGAAGCAACATCAATTGCGTTTCGCACGACGAGTACAGGAATATTTGCGTTACGAACAATTTTTTCGGTATTCGAGCCGATAAGCACTTCACGGATACCTGACGCCCCGCGTGTTCCCATGATTATCAGTTCAATGGCTTCAGTTGCCGCATAATCCAGGATCATGCGCGAGGTTACTCCAAAGACCACTTTCGTTTTAAGCGAAATATTGTCTCTGTTTTCGGCAGCAAGTTTAGCGAACTCGGCCTGCGCCTTCTCTTCCAGCTCGCGAAAGAGTCCCTCTTCAAACGAGAGCACAGGCATTAAGACGGCGTCGTGTATTACCGGTAGTTCGATCACATGCAGCAGGTGTACTTCACCGCCGGAACGGGCCGCAACTGAAAGGGCCGATCGAAACGCCTCCGCAGCGGGTTTCGAAAAATCACAGGGAACAAGAATCTTTTTCATGGTGTGGCCGGATTAATGAACAAACTTATTTCATTAGTAAACGATGGGGATTGACCGGCGTCAATGAAATCCATGACAAAAATCAGGTGCGCTTAGCCGGGCATGTGGATTATTCAGTTACCGGCAGAAACAAAAGAAAACATCATTCAATGAGACTAATCAGCGACCAACGGGTGGCAATCCTCGTCCATCACGGAGTCAATCAGCGGGAACTCACAGTTACGCGCGACATCCTCGAAAAAGCAGGTGTTAAAACCGACACGGTCGGATTCGAGGGTCTGGAAGTGAAGGGCTGGGAGAATCAGCAGTGGGGCATTCGTTTGAAGATTGATAAACACATACGGACTGTTAAGCCCGGAGACTATGATGGTGTGCTTATTCCCGGGGGGCCGCTACATGCCGACAAACTGAGAGAAAACCCGATGGTCAACGCATTTGTAAAAGAGCTCTTTGCGGCGGGGAGGATCGTGGCAAGCATTGGCCACGGCATTCAGGTGCTTATCAGCGCGGGTGTGCTTTCAGGATTAAAAGTCAGTCCGGCGACTTCAATTATCCGGGATGTAACCCATTGCAATGCATTCGTTCGGCAAGACGAAATCACCGTCGACAATGGAATACTTACAGCCCGCAGCGGAGAAAACCTTGATCGGTTTGCGCAGATTATCATCGATGTATTGAAAACCGATGTAAAACAGCGTGCTGACGCCATTATTTGAGCCCGTAAGTCTCGAACGAGGGTATTTTCCACTGTGCTGCAATTGAAATTTGACCCGGGATTCCTACATTTACGGGATTTCGTAAGAACCCCATGCAAATCACCCTAAACCAATTTAAGACTTTGCTGTATTCGGTGAAGGAGGAGCAGATTGGGCTGAAGGTGAAAACCCATACAGGGTGGAGTTCGGATTACCTGAACATTATTGGATTTATTGCGTCTGCGCGGGACCAGGAAAATAAGACTTTCGCGGGTGTCGTGCTTTCGAATATGAGTGAGACCGAAGGCATCCTTATCAACAATATCTCATCCATTACAGCTTTTGAATTGCAACGCGGCTGCGAGGACTTCAAAGGCGGCGTGGTGTACCAATTGAAGGATACGCTAAAAGCACTGATTCTCAAGTAGCGATCTGCTTCGATAACACATGCACCGGTTCAACCTCCTTTGAATATTGTTCCAGAATTTGTTGCAACTGATTCACCAGATCTTCCTGGCTGCACGGTTTCGTTAGAAAATCGGCAGCGCCAAGCAATCTTGTTTCTTCAATGTCGCGCGGATTTGCGGATGTTGAATAAATTATCACCGGGATCTCTGCGTAAGCACGAATCTTTTTTAGTTCAGAAAGAAAGGTTCGGCCATCGATAAGCGGCATGTTAAGATCGAGAAAGATGATATCGGGCAATGGAACATCGTGATCCTGAAACGCTTTTAACGAGCTTGCCGAATCCGCGGACCTGAAACAAATTATTTTTT
>CBKWFZ010000190.1:0-6775 GCA_966673785.1 uncultured bacterium | reverse complement strand
AAGTGTTCGTCGCAGCCTGGAACGTGAGGCTTTTGGAATGTGTGAACCCTTTTCACCGCAAGGTCGCGGGGGCGCAAGGGGGCGCGAAGAATTTTCAACGCAGAGATACAGAACCGCAGCGGAACGCGGGGTGATTTGTGCCAGACTTGAAACTTTTTCCCTTGAAACTTGAAACTCCTGAAACTTTGTGACTATTCCACATCCGTACGTCCTTCAGAACTCTCATCCTTGCGAACCTTCGCGTCCTGGCGCCTTAGCGGTGAAAGAGGGATGCAGCAACATTGATCGTGAGCTGTTAAATGTGGGAGCCTTTTTACCGCAAGGTCGCGGGGGCGCAAGAGGGCGCGAAGAATTTTCAACGCAGAGACACAGAGCCGCTGAGGAACGCGGGGAGTTTTGGCTTAAACTTGAAACTTTCCTTCTTAAAACTTGAAACTCCTGAAACTTGAAACTCCCTTTACCGAAGGTACGTGTTAAAGAACGGCAACACTTCAGTGTATATCCTTCCATCAAAGCCATCAAGCATATTTCCATGATCGCCGAGATACTCTTCAGCAAAATGCGTTATACCATACGCTTCAAGTTTTTTGCTGAACTGCAGCGCCGTAACAGGAATGTGACTGAATTCTTCGTTCCGGCCCCAGTCAAGTTTCAGTGCAGCGAGACTTTTCAGCTGTTGATAATGCTCGTCCACCATATTGACAGGAAAGTTTGCTTCCCAACGCCGGATGACCTGAAGATCTAATTCAGCGTTATCACCGTTGTATCGTACAGGAAGTTCTGCTTTGAGGAAGTTTCCGGCGTCGGCATCATCCGCGTAAGCGCAGGCCATGGCCGAATACACCGCTGCAAAGAATCCGGCAAAGCTGTGTTCGGTTCCTTCCATGATCTCTTTCGTACTCTTTGCCTTACTGATGATTTTAAACGCTCTGCTGTCAAGATTAAAGTCGCCGTGCCAGTCGAGCACCGCGGGACTCATCGCGTACACTGCACCGAATGTATCCGCGTACGCCATGCCGATCCGTAAAGCGCCGTTGCCGCCCATGGAGTGACCACTCAGGCCCCGGCTGTTCCGGTTCGCGATGGTACGAAAGTTCTTGTCAATAAATTGCACGATATCCTTTCCGATATAATCAGCCCAGCCACCGGTAAGTGGCGAGTTTGTATAGAAGCTGCCGCCGAGTTCCGTGTAGCTGTCGGGTGTCACGAGGATCATTGGTCGTAACTTTCCGCTTTGAATGGCCGCGTCCATGAGCCTGGGGAAATCAAGCCACTTGTGCATCATCACGGAATCGTTTCCCCCAAAGCCGTGCAGGAAATAGATGACGGGCTACCGGTCTTTGCTCTTGTCGTATCCCGGGGGCAGGTAGACGGAAACGGATCGCTCCGCATTTTCACCGGCGGGGTTTCCTTCAAGGGAAGGGGCTACAAATGTTTTTCGCACGACGGTTCCTTTATTTTGTTGTGCGAATCCGGTAAGGGAAACGCAAAAAAGAAACCAGATGATTAAAGTATTTCTCATGGCTATTGTTGAATTTGTTCAGTGTGAATTTCAATTTTTTATCCTTGCGAACCTTAGCGTCTTTGCGCCATTGCGGTGAAAGAGGCTATGCAGTAACCTGGAACGTGAGTTATTAGAATACGAAAATCCTTTTTTCACCGCAAGGTCGCGAGGGGGCGCGAAGATTTTTCAACGCGTGTACCAATTTCAACGCGCGCATCTCCGAACTCGTGATTCTTCGCCCGCTCGCCCCGACGCCCTGCCACCGCTCGGAATGATAGAAGGGAATGCGGCCACCACTTTTCGTTTGATCGCATTGAATTCAATGACATTATTTCCATGGTTAGAATGTCACGGGCTTTTTGTTTCAACAGCTTTCAGGAAAGCGACAAGATCTTTTCGAAAGCGATCCGGGTGCTGGTATTTCACGGCGTGACTGGTGTTCTCATACACCAGGTGCGTGACCAGATCAGGGTGTTCACTTTTCAGGTGTGCGTTATCCTCACGGAAATCTTTTAATTGATCGTTGATATCGATTGGATCGATGATAAGCAATGGAACTTTCAGGTTACGATAGACGATCCGGGGTTCCAGTGTCATTGTTGAAAATTCGAAAAGCGGTGCTGCGGAGGGACTGTTGATGGACTTTATAATTGATTCCCATGAATCTTCTCCAAGCCATTCGGCGAGACCCGGGTTCACTCCATATTGGCCCGTAGCGGTTTTATTGATCGCATGAAATGTAAGTAGTCTTAATTTTCCATCGTGCTGGTGATGACGAAAGGCATCGTACAACGAAGGAAACAGTGTATCGGCAGGTATCTCTCCGTACTGCTGTTTATTATAATCAAACAGTTTCACTAGTTCCGATCCTTCCATCCTGTGGCCGGGCCTGAGCCAGCCCACTGAACCGCCATCTTCCAGCACGATTGCCGAGACCATCTCCGGATAGGTACCGTAAAACGCTGTAGCGATCGTTCCTCCCCGCGACCAGCCCCCGATAATGACTTTGTCGATCTTAAGTCTTGTCAGTAAAAAGTGTATGTCGTCAGCCACGTTGTAGATGGAAACTTCATGAGCCGGGATGGCCGTTTTGCCGTGTCCGTAGTAATCGACAGCAATCACGAAATATCCTTTGCTGACCAGGCTATCGGCAAACAACGCTGCTTCATACCCGTTACTTGTAGTTCCATGTATCCAAACGAACACACGACCCGTATTCTGGCCCCACGTCAGATAATGCATGTTCACATTCGGTGTCGTAATCCTGCTACCGTGAACCGCTTCAAACGAATCGTATTCCCCGACGATTTGTTTGAACGCTGCCTGCAGCTCACGCTCACTGATTGTGTGGTCACTGCGTTGCGCTTTTACGCTGATAATACCAACAAACACTAGCAGGACGATCTGAAGCATTTTTTTAAAACCGGTCATATGGATGATTGAGAGTTTGCCTTTCTTGTGAGTGTGTCTTTCCCTGATTACGAAAATACCTGATTGAACATCCCGTTGTTGTGCCGAATCATTTTTTTTACCGGATTCTGATGGCTTCGATGCTCGGTCCCAGGCGCAATATTCTCATTGACTCCACCTTACCTTCTTTATTCCGGATGAACTGTATTTTATAATCTGCATCTTTTCTGAAGAAGAGATCGCTTGCTGTGGCATACATAACATGTTTTCTTTGCCCTGCACCTGATGCGTAGAGCTGTTCATTTTCAAGCGAGACCACAATGGTGTCTTTTTCTGAGAGCTTGTAGGTGCCTACGTATTCGTTTAAGGCCGCTGTGGATAGTTTCAATTCGATCGGGGGAATATTCCTGATGCCATACAGGATGTTGCGGGCGGGAACCACGGCGCTCGTGGCACTGCCCGCGTTAGCCAGAATGATGATCGTCTTGTTATCCCTTGGATGACGTTCTATCCATGTTGAGTACCCTGGCCAGCCACCGCTGTGAAACATAATCCGCCCAAATTCGGTATCGCCAAACATCCATCCGAAGCCGTAGTCGTAGGTCGTGCCGTTGTTTAACGGCGCAGGCAAAAACGCATCCTGCATGGTCGCCTTTGAAACGAGTTGATCTGTATACAGGGCTTGGTCCCATTTGAGCAGATCCGTTGTGGTGGAGTTGGTCAAACCGTCGCCGTAAATTCCATCAAGGGAATAGACCATTGAGGCAAAATCTGAACTGTCAGCCATGATGTAGTCGTTCTTTTTCCGGTCGAACACATAACCGTAAGCATAGTTGTCGATAAGTCGTTGTTCAAGCCGTTTATGATAAACAAGAGTCCGCTTCATACCCGCAGGCTTGTAGACATGAGCTGCCATAAACTCCCTGAAACTTAATCCGGACACGCGCTCGATAATGCTTCCAAGAAGTGCGTAACCGGTATTACTATACGCAAACTTTTCTCCGGGACTAAAATGAGTGTCGGGTTTGTGTCTGACCAGCAGCGCGATCATGTCTTTGTTGGTCATTATCTTTGTGCTGTCCCAATGATCGCTGGCAAGGGTCATGTAGTCCGGTAAACCGGATGTATGATTCAGTAAATGTCGAATCGTGATCCCGCGATAAGGAAGTTCGGGAAAGAATTTTCGAAGCGTGTCTGCATAGCTTAGCCGTCCTTGTTGTTTCAGGACCATGATAGCCATGGCGGTGAACTGTTTTCCAATCGAGGCCAGCTCAAAGATCGACTCGCTATTCAATGGTTCACCCTTCTCGCGAAACGCCAGACCATAGCTTTTCTGAAGTATAGGCTTGCCGGCTTCAGCGATGAGCACGTTACCTGAGAACTTGTTGCTGCGATGCAATTCCGAAAACAGGCTGTCGAGCTGCGCGGCGCGATCCTGGGCGTTGAGCGGACTCAGTGAAGCGATTGCGAGAATGAGGGCCAGGCGTATCATGGTTGCTTGTTTACATTTTGACAGATCATGCAATTCCTAAATATGTCGCTTTCAAATCCTTGCGAACCTTAGCGTCTTTGCGCCATTGCGGTAAAGGACACGATGCAGCAACCTGGAATGTGAGCTGGGTAGCATATGAAGAATCCTTTTTTCACCGCAAGGTCGCGAGGACGCAAGGGGGCGCAGAGAGTTTTCAACGCAGAGCCGCAGAGGAACGCAGGGAGTTTTTGGGTTAAACTTGAAACTTTCCTTCTTGAAACTTGAAACTCCTGAAACTTGAAACTCTCTGCACTATTTCCCGAACACCATCCTGAATTCATTCGGCCCCGGTTTGATGGACTCCCGCTCAATGATCAGCACAAGCGATGACGCATCGACAGATTCAACGATGTATGTTTCGGTTCCGTCCGGCGTTTCGAGTTCGAGGACATCGTCGTTGTGGGTAACGGTCCAGCTACCTTCCTCGGATTCGCCGGAGGAGAACGTACGCTGATATGCACCGTCTTCCGAACCCGATTGCGGCTGCTTGAGATTCAGCCGGTAGGCCGAGAAGTCTTCGCTCACGGGATCGCCGTCGCCATACAATTCGTTTAAATGCCAGTCGCCAACGAAGGGGCAATACGCTTCAGTGCAATCACCGGGTTCCGGACTTTCGCCACCGCAGGCGAAGCAGAAAAATAGCGCAAGGGTAATCAGCTTGTTGATCGGTCTCATTTATCAGCGGGTTTTCAAGACTTTGATGATCTCTGTTCCATGTGACGACTTCGCCCGCAGATAATAAATACCCGGACTAAGGTTCTCGCCCGAAAAGGTCGTGCTGAAACCCGTAGCTGTGTTCGATTCATTCATGAGCGCGCCGTGGGGCGAGTATAATTCAAGGTTGACGCCACGAAGGTCAGTTGCAGAGCGGATCGTAATATCGCCCTGGACGGGGTTCGGATAGACCGAAAGTGATCGGTGGCTTTCAGGCGAGATCCCCGTGATGACGTGTACATACTCATCGGAGTAGCGTACGCAGTTTCCAATGGTTACTTCTACCTGGTAAATGGCGCCGTCCAGCAAGTCTATGGCGAGCACTTGTCCTGTTTCACCATCAATAAGGTCGCCGTCCTTATACCATTGATAGGAGTCGGCTGCAGTCGAAATCAGAACGTCCTCATCGTTGGAGATCACGGGGTCTTCGAGATCGTCACAATCGCCGGGATTGTTTGATGATCCCTCCGGATTGAGGCAAACCACTACACCGAGTCCGTTGGAGGTCGAAAGGCCGGCATAATAACCGCCCGCAGGATTTTTGAGCAGCGCTACGATGCCGTCCTCGCCAACTGTAAAGTGATGCAAATCTATTTCTCCGCCGTTTTCATCGAGGATCATCATAGAGAAATCACCAGCGGAAGTTTCGTTCTCTCCGGCGACGACGATCGTTTCTCCGTCGGTCAGCCATCCGGGTTGATTGGTCTCGTCGAAGTCGAACAGAATCTTGTATCCGTCCTCGTCAAATGAATTGTCCACGGAACCGGATGTATTGATTCGATAAAGCACCGGTGTACTTCCCGTCTGGGTCTTTTCCTTCTTATATGCGCCGAGCAAAAGTTTGTTGTTGTCTGCGGAGAGCACGCGTTCCGGTCGTACTTCCTCTTCGTCATCCGGCCACGGGAGATGAAAGATCCCGCTCGTACCGAATGTCTCGTCGACAATTCCATCGGCTGAAACTTTAACGACGACACCGCCAACATTTACCGTTCCCGATCCCACCACCAGATAAGACCCGTCGGCCATGATAGCCACGTCGGAGAATGAGTCGTTCACAACGGTGAGTGTAACGCGTACAACACCGTTATCTCCGAAGCTCGCGTCGTTGCTTGTATTTGGCAGTAGCCGCATCAGCGTTGCATCGCCGTACGAGCCGCCGAGGTAGTTGGCGTCACCAACGATGAGTATCCGGCCCTCGGAGTCGACACGGAAATTGTTCAGCGTATTACGTTTGCCAAACGCCCCGATATGTTTTGTATACACGCCGTTCGTGCCGAAGCCCGTATCGAGTGACCCGTCTGAATTCAATTTGATCAGCATGTAGTCTTCGCCGCTGCCAGCGTTCAGGACGTTTCCTCCGATCAGGATCTTGCCATCCTCATAGATGTGGACGGCGCTAACGAACTGGCGCCTGTCGCTGATATCGTATCGTACGTAACCGTATGTGCCGAATGTGAGATCCGGGGAGCCATCGGCGTTGAACCTCGCTACTGCGACGCCAGTATTCGAGCCGTTGTGAAGGTACGTTCCGGCCGTGACGATCTTGCCATCACCGGTTCGCGCCATCGCCTGCAGCGAGCCCTCGCCCGCCAAACGCGCTATTGCCGTTCCACCTG
>CBKWFZ010000189.1:0-6806 GCA_966673785.1 uncultured bacterium | reverse complement strand
GTTATGGTCTACGAACGTAATTTCACTGGGATCACGGGGAATATAGATCAGGTCGTTGTTCTGCCCGTCGCGGTTCAGGTCACCTCCATACGTATAGGAGAACCTTCCCTGGATTGAACCTTCAAAAAACGCCGAGATCTGTGTGCCGAGGTGATTCAGATATTCTTTTCTGAACGTGAGACCGGCAACGACACGGCTGGGTACAACGTAGGCCGCATACCCAAGTTCCGGGTTATTTGCATTTCTCGCTGTTGGCGTCAATGACCAGGTATTGATCAACTGATCTCCCACGCCATCATAGGGTACTTTTGACTGGCTCAATGTATAGGCAAGGAAGCCGCTGAAGTTCTCTCCAAACTGGCGTTCAAGTTTTGCTGTCGCCGACACATAATGACCGCCATTTGTATTATCAAGGAAAATAGCGTTCAATGCACCGGACGCGCCGGGAACATTAGGCTGACCACTACTCAACGGGTTGATAAACTTCTCGCTTCCGCTTGAAGGATAAATCGGACGATTATCCGGATATCCATCTACATTGAGTGGCTGCGGCGCAACGAGGTTGGCATTCCTGCCAAGCGCCACGTTAAGGTCCTTGTTATAGATCAATTCAAATGAACCCACAAATCCGAAAGGAAGCTGCGCGTCAACGGCAATGTTAGACTTCCATGTCTGCGGGAATCTGAAATCCGGATGGATCGCACTTACAACGGAAGGGATAGCTGTTCCTGCCTCAGGCGGTGAAGGAGGAAGGTAGGCTCGAGGATCCTTATTGAACGGACCCGGTGTATTCTCCTGGCCACTGAAAGTCTGAGTAAACTGAAGCAAACCCGCGTCGCCTGACTGCGCGACAATCCAGACGGTAGGCACGCGACCTGTAAAGATACCGGTTCCTCCACGCACCTGTACCGAGCGATCGCCCTTAACATCGTAGTTAAATCCGATGCGCGGTGAGAACATCACCTTGGTATCGGGCATTACGCCTGTATCGAATCTTTCATTATCCGCGAACGTAAGACCGTCAAGCAGTGGATGGGTTCTGATCTCGGGAACATCCGGAAATGTCGGAAGATCCAGACGCAAGCCTACCGTCAGGCGGAATTTTTCGGAAAGCGCCATCTCATCCTGACCATAGACAGAATATTGCGTGAAGCCAACTTTCGGAAACGCTTGCTCATATCCCGGCTGAAGGGAATAAGTAATCGCATAGTTACTCGGGTTCTCACCGTTTACAAAATCATCCCATGAGTCGAAAACGTAGAAACCCGTTCCGAATCGCTGGAATCCGTTGCGCGTATTCTGAAGGTCAAGCTGAACGCCAGCGGTTATGTTGTGAATACCGGAGTTCCAGGTAACGAAATCGACAAACGAATACGATTCAACATCGCGGAGGTTTCCATACGAGAAAAGCTCATATCCAAACGATGTGAACGGCGATCCGTCCTGCAGAATATCCACGAAAGGGAATACCTGGCTATCCGTACTTCTGGGGTCGTTCTGGTTGGTGTATGTAGCACGGAAGGTATTGGCGAACTTGTTACCGAAGAGCGAGTTCATTTCAAGCGCGAGCGAATAGAAATTCTGCTCCTGATAGTAGTTCGCGTTCTTGAACCACAATGCATTGATATTTTGCCGGCCCGCGCCTGTGGGATAGTTTGCCCTTCCCGAACCGGAGATCGACGAACTTGCAAATGAAGGATTGCGGCTTTCCACCTGGCTATAACGTACGCTTAGTCTGTGATTGTTGTTGATATTCCAGTCAAGACGTCCTGTCAGCTTGGTATTCTCACTCTCGAAATCGTAGTTATCAAAGGGTCCGGTCTCATAGCCATATGTTGTTCGCAGATAGTCGCTGATCGCGGTCAGTTCGGCGGCTGTCGGCCTCGTAATATTGGGGTCGCTTCCGTATGGACGTTCAGGTGTCGCTGCGAAATTCTGCTGACCAGGTCTGGTCGTCTTCGTTTGCTCGGCGTTTACAAAAAAGAACAGCTTGTTCTTGATGATCGGGCCGCCGAGACGAAATCCATATGTATTCTCATCAAGGCGCTGAAGGGTAAGCCGGTCATTATCGCGAACCCTATCGCCCTGTTGTTTGTCACTTCTGAAAAACCAGTATGCGGAACCTGAGAAAGCGTTCGTGCCAGCACGGGTCACAGCATTGATGGCGCTACCGATGAAGTTTGATTGCCTTACGTCATAAGGCGTTACGTTCACCGAAATCTCTTCCAGCGCATCCAACGAAATCGGTGATCCACCCGCAGGCAGGTTTGTTCCAATACCAAATGTGTTATTGAAATCTGATCCATCAACAGTTATGTAATTCTGGCGGTAGTTTCCTCCACCGATCGCGCCGTTGTTTGTCGACGTTGCCTGAGGTGTGAAACGCGTCATGTCGTTGATGCTTCGTGTAACCGAAGGCATCGTCAATAATTCTCCTTTCCCGATACTTGTAACTGCTCCGGCGCGTTCGCTGTTGAGCAAGCGGTCCTGCGTCGCCGATACAATGACTTCACCAAGCTCGGTTCCTTCCTCCGGCATGGTAACATCGAGAGAATAAGTTTCACCGAGTTTCAGCGAAATGTTTTCAAACGTCTGTGTCTGATATCCGACAAAGCTGACGACAACTTTGTACGGACCACCAACGCGCATGTTTACAATCGTGTAGCGGCCGTTAGGGTTGACAGAAGTACCGTACTGTGTACCTGACGGTTCATGCGTAGCGATGACGTTTGCACCTGGCAGGGATCCCCCGGAAGGGTCGGATACGGATCCCGAGAGCGTTGAGGTCGTAACACCCTGGGCGAGCAGCGAGGCGGATACAAGCTGACTTAAGAAAACAATCAGTAAAAATTTCCTCATATAGCTTAAGGTTAGGTTTGAATTTGAGCCGGACAAAAATACCTGTCTATCCAGAAATTAACTTTACTTGATCTTTAAATATTTCCGAAAAGAATTGACAGAACGTTAATATTCGAAGCAGCTTTCTTCGATAAAATTGAAAGCGTCACAACGGCCGTACACTTCCGTGACTTCAATCGTTTGAATTCCAATCTTGTAAACGCTATGTTTGCACGACCACTTCATCAAAAACTCATGATCAGAACATTCATCGCAACCCTTTTCTTTGCTTTCCTGCTCAACACAATTGACGTCGTGGCACAACCGCTGAACGTGATGACTTATAATATCCGCTACGCCACGGAAAACGATGGGGTAAATGCCTGGTCCAAGCGCAAAGACAAAGTATTTGACCTGCTTAAAAAGTACGACCCGGACGTGATAGGCATTCAGGAAGCCTTGATTTCGCAGATCCGCGATATCGTTGACGCGCTGCCCGGGTATGATTACGTTGGCGTTGGCCGCGACGACGGTAAAGAAGCCGGTGAATTTTCAGCGATCCTTTACAAAAAAGAACGCTTTACAATAGACGAATCGAGCACGTTCTGGCTTTCGAAAACACCGGAGAAGCCGGGGAGCAAGGACTGGGACGCAGCGATTACACGCGTTGCCACGTGGGCTAAAATGACCGACAAACAATCCGGCTCCTCGTTTTTGATGCTGAACACGCATTTTGACCACATTGGAAAGGTCGCCCGGGAACAGAGTGCAGCGTTATTGAAACAACAGGCTTCAAAGATTGCCGGAAAGCTTCCCGTTATTATCACCGGCGATTTTAATTTCCAACGCGACGAGTCGCCTTATCCGGTTATGATGTCCCCGGAACGATTGAAAGTGTACGATCCGGCACCGGAAACTCCGCCGGGCACGTACTGCACGTTTGTCGTGAACGGTCCTCCATGTACTTCCATCGACTACATATTCCATACAAATCATTGGCGCAGTTCAAACTACAAGGTGATCAGCGACAATGATGGCCGACATTATCCGTCCGACCATCTTCCGGTGACGGTTGAGTTAAGCCTTACCGGCAAAAAGTAGCTATTTACGTTCGACATCGTTCCGGTTTTCTTCAGCACTCGTTTGCAGTTAAATTAATCAGGCGGGCGTGCCGGAAGTTCACGTCAATTCAGTATTTTGAAATTTTCAGACGCATCGCATTCGAATGACATCAACTGAACTGTTCAGACAATACGAAGTTGCAGAGGGAACCTGGGACGAAATGAAAGGCCACGAGGATTTCCGCGGCCATTACAGGCGCGTGCTTGAATACCTTTCGCACGTCTCGGGAGAAGAGTTGAACAAAAAAGAGGAACTCGCCAGGTCGCTTTTCATGAGTCAGGGTGTGACGTTTACGGTTTACGCGCATGGCGAGGGCATCGAAAAGATATTCCCTTTTGATATCATCCCCCGGATCATTACTGCGGCGGAATGGACGCTGATTGAATCCGGTATCCGGCAGCGGCTAAAAGCACTGAATCTTTTCCTGAGCGATGTCTATTCCGAACAATTCATCATCAAGGACGGCATTATTCCGGTCGAACTGATCTACTCGTGTCCGCACTACATCCGGGAGATGCACGGATTAAAGGTTCCGCATAACGTTTACATTCACATTGCCGGAATCGATCTGATCCGCGACCACGATGGAACATTTTATGTCCTTGAAGACAATCTTCGCACGCCATCCGGCGTGTCGTACATGCTGGAGAATCGTGAAATAACCAAGCGAATATTTCCGGACCTGATTCCCCAAAATGGCGTCCGGCCGGTGATGCAATATGCGAACTTATTGCACCGAAACCTGATTTCGCTTTCACCCCGGCCGGTGGCGGATCCACAGGTGGTTCTGCTGACTCCGGGAATGTATAATTCCGCATACTTCGAGCACGCCACGCTTGCCCGGCTAATGGGAATTGAGATGGTTGAAGGAACCGATCTGGTCGTGGACAACCACAAGGTTTACATGAAAACCACACGCGGGCTGCAGCAGGTTGATGTGATTTACAAACGCGTTGACGACACATTTCTGGATCCACTCGTTTTCAATCCTGAAAGCACACTTGGCGTCTCGGGCATAATGTCGGCATACCGGAAAGGCCATGTTACCCTCGTCAATGCAATCGGCAATGGTGTTGCTGACGACAAGGCAATCTACCTTTTTGTACCCGAAATGATCCGTTACTACCTCAACGAGGAACCTATTCTGAAAAATGTTCCGACCTATCGGATGGAAAATCAGGACGAGAGAGAATACGCGCTCAGGCACATGGACCGCCTCGTGATCAAGAAGACGAATGAGTCCGGCGGATACGGTATGTTGATCGGTAATTCGGCCAGTGAAGATGAGATCAACCGGTTCAGCAAGGAGATCATCGCTCATCCGCGGCAGTACATCGCCCAGCCGATCATAAGCCTCTCGTCCGCTCCCTGTTACATCAACGGAAAGATACAACCAAGACGAATCGACCTGCGGCCATTTGCGTTATGCGGACCTGATGGCATTGATATTGTTCCCGGAGGACTGACACGTGTTGCATTACGCGAAGGTTCGCTGGTTGTAAATTCATCCCAGGGTGGCGGCAGCAAGGATACCTGGGTATTGTCTGACTAATCTATTGAACCTGATATGTTAAGCCGCGTCGCTGACTCACTGTACTGGTTATCGCGTTATATGGAACGCGGTGATAGCATCATGCGTATGCTGAAGACAAATTACGCATCTTCGCAGGACCTGAGCAGCGGATTTACCTGGAAGCCGGTGCTTACCATTTTCAGTGATATGGAGAAGAAAGATATCGCGATGATGGAACATCAGAGCCGCGAGGTGCTGATCTACATGGTGACCGACCGCGAAAACGGAAACTCCGTATACAACATGATCACACGGGCGCGGGAGAATGCACGGTCCGTACAAGACAACATTACGATTGAACTATGGCAGTGTTTGAATACATTTTACCACCTTGTGAAAGACGATGCACTGGAGCAAAAACTGAGAACGGAAGATCCGGTAACGATTCTCGATTCACTTATAAAACAGAACATGGTTTACTACGGCGTGCTTGAGTCAACGATGTTCCGCGGCGAAG
This sequence comes from uncultured bacterium, assembly GCA_966673785.1. Lineage (GTDB taxonomy): Bacteria > Bacteroidota > Bacteroidia > Cytophagales > Cyclobacteriaceae > Ohtaekwangia. The sequence continues at coordinate 816 of CBKWFZ010000189.1, read as the reverse complement.
GATTCTCGTTCATGAACCTCGGTCGCTTTCTGGAAAGGGCGCTACAATCCATCAACCTGCTCGACGTGAAGTTCAGCGACCTGTCATATGACCTTGAAAAGACTGCCGACATCACGTACTGGAAGCATTTGTTATTGTCTATCTCCGGCTACAATCTTTACCTGAAAACCTATCGTTCGGGATTTGATGCGCGTAATATTCTTCACCAGATCATCTTCAATATGAATTTTCCGCGGTCTGTCCTGTACTCGTTACATCACCTGGAGGATAATTTCGAGCAACTGAAACAATACGTCGATCCCGACAGTTATCATCAGATCAACTTCACGATCGGGAAGTTGCGCAGCAAAATTCAGTACTCCAATCTCGATCACGTCAGTAAAGTTGGTCTGCATAATTATCTCGTCGGGATTAATGAAGACTTGCAGGGAATCGGAAACGCCTTAAACCAGTATTACTTTGCGTATAGTTGACGCCTGAACATGCCCAGATTTAAGATACAACACATTACCCGATACAGGTATGAGAACGCCGTTCGCGACAGCGCGAATCAAATCATGCTTTTTCCTGTGCAGGATGATTACCAGGAAGTGATCACACACCACCTGGTAATTACCGGAAACCCTATGATCGGGCAGCATACAGACGTGTTCGGGAACCAGGTTGGCACGTTCACGCATCCGCAGCCGCATACCGAACTAAAAATAGATTCGACCTGTGAGGTGCTCACGACGCGAAGACCGGAACCAAAAGACGAGACGAAATCCGAAGTTCAGTGGCGAGATCTTGAAGCGTCGCGATTCGTGTTTCCATACA
>CBKWFZ010000188.1:0-6844 GCA_966673785.1 uncultured bacterium | reverse complement strand
AAGTTGGTCATTCTGCAACCCGTTACGTTCGGAAATAAAATGCAGTACAATATACATCGGTTGCTGCGCGCAATCGACAAAAACATGTTACTCAGTAAACTTCCGGTTCATGAACAAGCCCATCCCGACGAGGTCATGATCCCTGAAAAGGATCTGGAGACGCAGTTCGTGGCTTATCCCGAAATCGTCAAGAATACGCGGGCGGTGCTTTCGGCATGTAGTCTGGACGTTGAGTTTGGTGTTGACAAGAATAAAAAGAACATTACCGGGAGCTTGCAGGATGACTGGAACTACCTCGTGTCGGAGGCCTGGTCGGGATTCCGTCGCCGTTATTCTACGCCTGAGATCGCCCTCCATGAACGATTTGAACGGGAACTCAGCATCATCCGTTCGAAACAGTTTATCGCATATTATCTGATCGCGTATGACCTCGTTCGGTTCGCAAACTCAAAGGGTTTCGCGTATGTCGGTCGGGGAAGCGGGGCGAATAGCATGGTTGCTTATTGCCTCGGGATAACAAATGTTGATCCCGTAGAACTCGATCTGTACTTTGAACGATTCCTGAACGAGGAACGGACAAGCCCGCCGGATTTTGACATCGATTTTTCATGGGACAACCGCGATGAAATTTATGCATACCTGTTTGGGAAATACGGTTACGAGCATACGTGCCTTTTGGGAACCCATGTTACCTTTCAGGAACGTTCATTGCTTCGCGAGCTTGGAAAAGTATTCGGGTTACCCAAAGACGAGATTGAGGCCATGGTGGAGAATCCGGCGCAAATGGAACACCGCGACAATATCACGGAACTGATTTTCAAGTATGCCCGGCTGATGAAAGATATGCCTTCGAATTTTTCGATCCATGCTGGAGGAGTGCTGATCACTGAAAGGCCCATCTATGCGTATTCGACGACGGATGTACCTGCCAAGGGATACCCCGTATCGCAATTCGAAATGCATGCTGCGGAGGATCTGGGGATTTTTAAGTTCGACATTCTCAGTCAACGCGGTCTTGGACATATCAAGGAGTCGGTGGCGATAATTGAAAAGAATCATGGCAAGAAGATTGATATCGATCGCTTTCGCGACTTTAAGGAGGACGAAGGCATAAAACTACTGTTGCGCAACAGCAAGACGATGGGATGTTTTTATGTGGAGTCGCCCGCCATGCGAATGCTGCTCAAAAAGCTCCGGTGCGAAGATTACCTGACTCTCGTTGCTGCGAGTTCGATAATCAGACCCGGTGTAGCCAGCTCGGGAATGATGCGTACATATATCGAACGGTTTCACATGACGCGCAATGGGCAGTCCTATGAATCCATTCACCCGTTGATGGATGAGTTGATGCGCGATACCTTCGGCGTTATGGTTTATCAGGAAGATGTGATCAAAGTTGCGCATCACTTTGCCGGTCTTACGCTGACAGAAGCTGACGTTTTGCGACGGGGTATGTCCGGCAAGTATCGGTCGCGGCAGGAATTTCAACGCGTTAAGGACAAGTTCCTTTCAAATTGTAGTGCACGTGGCTACCCTCAGCACGTAACCGAACGGGTCTGGTATGAAATCGAAAGTTTTGGCGGATACTCGTTCGCGAAAGGTCATTCGGCAAGCTATGCGGTTGAGAGTTATCAGAGTCTGTATCTCAAGGCACACTTTCCCCTTGAGTTCATGGTCGGTGTCATAAACAACTTTGGTGGTTATTATAAGACGGAGTTCTACTTCCATGAAGCCCGCATGAGTGGCGGTCAGATTCAGGCCCCGTGTATCAACAATAGCGAATACGTTACGAACATCCGGGGCGTGTGCATTTATGTGGGGTTCATTCATGTGAAGGGCCTTGAGACTGAAATCGGTCGTGGAATCGCTGAAAACCGGACCAGGAACGGACTTTTCACCAGCATGGAGAACTTCCTGCAGCGTATATCAATAGGGTTAGAACAGGTGCGTACGCTGATAAGGATAGGAGCGATGCGCTTTACCGGCAGAAGCAAACAGGAATTACTTTGGGAGGCGATGCTTTACTTCAGCCGGAGAAAGACAAGGACGCCGGCAGGTGGCCTTTTTGATGTTGAGCCTACCACATATCCACTGCCCCCTCTCCAACGGGAGCCAATTGAAGATGCATTTGACGAAATAGAACTACTCGGTTTCCCGCTCTGCAATCCTTTTCAACTCCTTGCATCGTCCGACTATGGCGATACGGCTGCGATGGAACTGCTGGAGAGAACTGGACGAACCGTAAGCATCGTCGGGTATTTGGTCACGATAAAAGCCACGCGCACGAGATCCCGCCAGACTATGAACTTCGGGACATTTCTGGACCACGGGGGTGACGTATTTGATACGGTGCATTTCCCCGATATCGCGCAACGCTTTCCGCTCCGTGGACGAGGATTCTATTTAATAAAAGGAAAGGTGGTGGAAGAATTCGGCGTACCTTCCATAGAAGTATCCTCGATGGAGAAGCTTCCTATGGTAAACAAAAGGGCTGAGGAATTTATGAGGGAGAATATCTATGAAACAAGACACGATTCGCATTGACACGTCGGAATCAATTGGGAACCTCGACCTGCGCCCATTTGATCAGTTCGTCGAAAATTTCGTCTTCGCCTCGTGAATCACTCAGGATTCCATCATACGACAAGCAGCGAACATCCATCAGATATTCGATCATGATGCGACCTTTGAAATAGACCTCCGGCATCGCGTGGCCGGGGACCGCCTCTAACCATCCACTTCCCGAGGAGTCGCGTGCGTTGAGAAATCTGATGACTTCCTTTTTAAGCGAATAATCATTCAGCCTCATGTCCTGGCGAGCGATGTACTCGGGATAACCTTCGAGTTTCCAGTATGGGGGAGGCCTGAAAGGATTGAACTTCGCGTAGCCGTAGCGGTGCGCCTGAAGGGTATGAACCATTTCGTGGACAAGCAACGCAGTCAGGTTGACTTCCTGACTTCGACCGGATACTGTGTTTTTTTCAAAGTCCACCGGTTCTTTGAAGATTACATTTCCGGCCGTCGCGCGCGCTATAGGTCCCTTTCCGAGCAGATCCTCAACGAAATTGAATGGGTTTCCACTCGCAAGGAACAGGCGATGTTGGAATTCTTTATCGTGTAATTCGGAAAATGAAATTAGGCGGTGTGCTTCATCAAGAACTTTAACGGCTTCAATCGGAACGGGGTCACCGGAATAGACGGTGAAACTGCGATATTCAAACGCGTGCGCAAAAAGCGGCTGTGGAAAGAACAAGAGCGTTACCAATCCAGTGAACAGAACCGAAGCGAACACAGACACCAGCACCACTATTCTTTTGTAAAAAGATTTCATGCCTGACGATTTTAAATGATTGTTCCATCTAATTCCTTTGGCGGATGTCAAGATGTCGGTTCCCGGTCAGGCGGCGACGAACTAGATATCCGCTTTACTGAGCTTCCAGTAGCTCAGGTAATTGAAGATAAACGTCCATGCGGCCACGATGAAGACGGTCAACGGACTCACGTAATCCTGAATTTCCTGGAATGCGTACCGAGGGAAAGGCACCGCGATCAGATCCCAGATCGATTGCATCGGAAAGTATGGAATAATCCAGGGCGCGAAGTTGTCGACTTTCGCCTTGATGATTGCTTCAATCATTTGTGATAGCAGCAGCAAAATAATCGTAAGTCCCGAGCGCTGAATAAGCACGCCAAGCATCAATGCATACGAAAGGAAGAAGAAGATCTCAAGAAAATATGCAGGGAAGAACTCGAGATCCGTTACCACCTTGCTCCAATCGATGGACGGGCTGTAGATCATGCCGGTGACAAGTCCTATTACGAAGATCATCACCACGCTCATCAATGACAGCAAAACGTTTGTCAACATTTTTGAAAGCAGGAATTCAAATCGACTGAGCCCGTCAATGATATTTTGCCTCACCGTGCGGTATGCAAATTCATTGGTCACAGAAATAACCACCATGATTGCGAGCACTACCTTCAGGAAACCGCCGACCCAGATAAGGTTCATCCAGACATCGGGAAAATGGTAGAGCGGAATCCGGTCGATGTTGAGTTCTTCACCGAAATCCTCGAAAGTTCGCGCCAGCCATTTGAGGGCTTCCATGCCACTCGCAGCGCCGAATCCGAGCGTAATAAAGTAGAGACCACATACCACCCAGAAGGTGCGATAGCTGGTCAGTTTTTTCAAATCAATTTTGAGTAGTTCGATCATGACTTGTTCGATTCAGAGAGGATTTCCAGGAACATTTTCTCAAGGCTCTTCTTTTGGGTAACGAGATGATTAGCCACGACGCCTTTTTCAAACAGAAATCCGTTGAGATCCTTGCTTTGAAAACCCTCTTTCAGCGTAACCTGAAAGTGACGATTCTCCCGCGCGAGGGAGGCGGTGCCCGTAAAATCAACCAAGAGTGCATCCAGGTTAGCCGCATCGGCGCCTACCTCTACGATCTCGGCTCCGCGTCCAACGTCGTGTATTGGTCCCGTGTGCACAAGGTTACCTTTCTTCAAAACGCAGAAGTGCGTGCAGACCTTCTGGACCTCATCCAACAGGTGACTTGCCAGGATGATCGTCTTTCCATCTTCAGCGATTTTTTTGATAAGGCTTCGGATTTCAGCGATACCCATCGGATCGAGTCCGTTCGTTGGCTCGTCCAATATCAACACCGTTGGATCATTGAGCAGCGCCGACGCGATCGCCAGACGCTGTTTCATGCCAAGCGAGTACGTTTTGTACCTGTCATGCCTCCGCTCTGTAAGTTCCACGATTTCGAGCACCTTTGGAATGTTATCGGCAGGGCACTTCTTGATCATGGCATTAAGTTCAAGATTCTTCTGACCGCTGAGATAAGGATAGAAGATCGGATGTTCAAGCACAGCGCCTATTTTTCGGCGAACCTCAGGTGTCGGATCTTCACCAAACCATTTGAACCCGCCGGAGGTCGGGTTTACAACTCCCATCAACATACCGAGGGTAGTTGTTTTGCCGCTTCCATTTGGTCCGAGCATGCCAAATACCTGGCCACGTCCAACATAAAGGTCGAGATTATTCACGGCGCGTATTCGCCCGAAATGTTTTGTTAATCCCTGAATTGAAAGTACAGCGTCGTTCACGGTTTCTGTATTTACGCTCATTAGTCGGGAAGTTCCCGCGTCAATTACAGCCATGATCAATCTTTCGTGAATGACTTGATTCTTTGCCCTATCTCTGTGCTTTCGTCCAGGCTTTTGTAAAAGGAGGTGATCTTGTCCAGCGCGACGCTTCCCACGATATCCAATACAAAAAGGTTGGTCGAGTCGTTGACGGTAACGATCATACCTCTGGTCTTTCCGTTTTCTTCCTTGAGGAACACATCAAAATTTTTTCCTTCGAAACGGCTCGTCATTATTTCTTCGAACGCTTCCGACTTATATCCGCTGATAAGATTCTTGTAATCGGTATTTCCAAATTTCGTCTTGTCGATCATCAGTAACTTCATTTTCTCAATGTCCTTTATCAGTGCATCGAAGTCTTTGTCGCCTGACTGGTTAAGCATCCTCAACGTGTTGTTGTAAAAGAACAGGGCAAGAGCTTCCTTATTGTCTTCATGGAGTTTTTCGGTGGTCTTGCTTTGTGCAACTGAGGCGAGACAGAGTGAAGCTAAAAGAAATGTAAATAGATAGCGCATAATTAAATTTTTGAAGGACGTGATTTAAAACAAAAAAAGCACACCGCACCATCAGGCACGGTGTGCAGGTAAATGTCGTGATTACTTATTCTTCTTGTCCATCTTCTCGAGATTTTCGAGACCTTTTACATCCATCTTCTTTCCGATACGCGATACCTGTGCGAGGTCGATCTCCCCGAAAAGACTCAGTACCATGAAGTCAGTGTTTCCACCCATGACCATCAGTAATTCTGAAATGGTACCGTTACGGTTTTCCTTGATGAAAAACTTCATATCCTTGTCCTTGTCACGCACCGACATGAGTTCTTCGTAATCCTTTATCGGGATCAATGTGAATGCCTCCTTATACAGTTCGCGGGCGTTACGGGCGTCTTCTTTCGCCAGTATTCGCAGCCCCTTCAGTTTGCTGATCGCGTCGAGGACTTCCTTATCCTCCGGCGACTCGGCATCCATCTTCGTGAAAAGGTTGAACATTTTCGAGGAGACGGTCACCTGGCTGAAGGTCTCGTCACTCTGATACTTGGAGAAGAACTGGGAAATAGCATCCTGAGCATACGCGCCCGACATGATCATCAAGAAGGATACTGCTGCAATTACGTGTTTCATATAGTTCGTCAGATTAAAATTTTAAATGCTCTTTATAGTTGTGATTTGTTTGAATCGGATTTCTGAATTTCTTCCTTCGCTTCGTTGAAAAGGTTGATTTTTTTGGCTCCTTCTTCTGCGTGGCCGAATCCTTTTGAAATCATCATCAGCGCCTTTTTGGTTTCCTCGAAGGCAAGCTGTGGATCGTCGTAGGTATCCACTATTTCCTGCGGGGTCGACTTTCTTACCTCCGTGCGGATATAGTATACGGCCACGAAGAGTACGAGAATCCCGGCAGCGATGCGCATCGAGTTACGGAGCAAATGCACGACTTTTCCGGTTTTCTTTACCTCCAGTTGCGAGACGATATGTTTATCAAAAGAAATGTCGTCTACTGATTTTTTTTTGTTCTCACGGAAATAGCGGAACAGCGTGGCGGTCTGTTTGTGTTCGTCCGAAACGTGGCCGCCGGCGAAGTACTCCTGAAGCTCACGCTCCTCTTCGAGCGTTGTTTCGCACTCCCAGTACTTATTCAAAAGGTCTTCAATTTTTCTGGAGTCCATAAGCGTTGATCTTCATGAGTTTTTCCC
>CBKWFZ010000187.1:0-6853 GCA_966673785.1 uncultured bacterium | reverse complement strand
CGTGATCAGGAGCTTTTTTCATTTGCAGGATTCTGGGAGGAATATGAGGATACAGACGGGGTTGAGTTTCACACGTTCACGATCATTACCATTCCGTCGAACAGCATCGTAGCGCCAATCTACGATCGCATGCCGGTGATTTTCACGCGCGCCGCTGAAAAGATATGGCTGGACCAAACGCGCAATGACGACGAACTTATGGCTTTGCTGGTTCAATACCCGGCCGACCAGATCAATCTTTACTCAGTCTCTCCACGCATTGGAGATATCACTGCAAATGTCGCATCGATGATCATCCCCGCGCCTCCTGCAGACCAACACGGTAACCTCACGTTGTTCGACTAGTATCAGAATCCGTCTTCGTCGAGCGGTTCCGGCAATACTTTATCCTCCTCTTCCTGTTGTGTATCGTCAGGCTGTTGTTCCTCCGGTTCCGGGTCCTTTTTCTTCGGCGGTTTTTCTTTCTTGTCCCGCTTACGGAAGAGACCTTTCCGTTCCTTCGGTTGTTCCTCCGGCGTCACAACTTCGTCATCAGCACCGGATTCATCGATAAAGTCGAACTCTTCTTCTGTGGAAGTCTTAGCCGGTGCAGGAGTTTCATCTTCGGGCTGGTCCTTTTTCTTTTTCCTGAAAAGGTTCTTGAAGAATCCACCTTTACGCTTCGTTTTGCCGGCATTTTTGGCTTCCTCGTTGCGGGCATTCTGCAAAATGCTCGCCTGTTTTACGTCGGGCAATACCAGGTAGTCGCGCAGGTACCACATGTAATTATCCTGTTCGACATTAAACGTCACGTGGACTACCGCATACCTCGGTGTCTCAGGAACATACTTGCCGGAAGTTTCATCGTAAATGAGGCTGTCGGGGGTATCGTACTTCAGGACGCGAACCTCCCTGTCTTTTGAGATCACATAAACGCTGTCCTCCGCGGTGGCGGCCTCCTGCTGCGGAACGTCTTCAATGTAGACACTGTCAATGACGGATCGCGCCGCCAGGTCCAGTTCGGCTCCGGGCACCACACCATCTTCGCCATCAGCGCCTTCTTCACCAAGCAGACCCTCACCTTCCTTGATCTTAAAACTGTCTGGTACGGCGACGTAAACCGGTTTCACTTCCACGGTCTTCAGCGAACGAATCTTTTTTCGATAGGAAGTAGGTTCGGCGATAAGGTATTTCGTTTTGCTGGCGGTATAAACCTTCGGCGTCGAGTCCTCCTGGAGATAGCTGAACTTCTTGCGGAGCTGGTCCTTATCGTAGATATAGGCACTCTGGAACGCAGGGCAGATCGTGCGCTGCGTGCAGGCTGTCAAAGCGAAGATCACCAGAAAAGATGCCGTCAGTGCCCTTACCATGGTTAGGGTAATTCAAGCAAAAATAAAGATTTTATCAACAAAGATGGCCGGTTTAAGCTTCTAATCGGGGGAAAAAGGCTCATGAGACGTACATTGTTCATAAAAAAACGGACTTTGGACCAAAAAACGGATGTACCGGCTAACCCGGCGCTTACAGGGATTCTAACGCCAGTTTTTGCTTTTTCGTGAGTCCGAGGACGACTAATTCATAAGAGGCGTCGACCCAGGTCTTCAGCTGGCGGTCCGGAACCGAGCCGTCTATCAGGACAGTGTTCCAGTGTTTCTTGTTCATATGATAGCCGGGTTGGACCGCCTCGTATTTCTCCCTCAGTTCGATGGCTATTTCCGGATCCGATTTAAGATTTACACTCGAAAAATCATCGAGGCTGGTAAGGGCAAACATTTTTCCCATCACCTTGAACACCAGCGTACTCTCGTCGAAGGGTAACTCTTCAGTGACGCCTTTCTTTGATAAACAATAGGCACGAAAAGATTCAAGGTTCACTCCAGTCGCGGTTTGATCACAAGTTTATAGATAAGGTATAAGACACCGAGAAGAAAAATGGCGATCGATATCTTGTTCACGCCATGCATCATACGCAAATTGATATTTGTGGGGCGGCTCGGGTCTTTCCTGCGAAAAAAATAACCTCCAACTTCCCCGAGACTAAAGAAGTCTTTCCAGGTCCGCCGGGGCGCCTTGTCGTTGGGGTTGCTTTCCTTCATAAGCTCATCTTTCATCAGAGAAAAATCTTCGGTCATTGGATTGCTTCAACCGGCTCAATCCAGTCGCCATGCTCACGGATCAGATTAATGAGTTCGTCCACCGCCTGGGCGGTTGGTACGTTCCTGCGAACCACTTCCCTGCCCTTGTAAAGCGTAATGCGACCGGGTCCGGATCCGACATATCCATAGTCGGCATCCGCCATCTCACCGGGACCGTTCACAATGCATCCCATTATACCAATCTTCACGCCCTTCAGGTGATTGGTAACGGAACGGATACGCGCCGTAGTCTCCTGGAGATCAAACAGTGTACGTCCGCATGACGGGCAACTTATGTATTCAGTTTTAGAGATCCGTGTTCTTGTAGCCTGCAGGATGTTGAAGGCGGTTTGATTGACCGTGCGTTCCGGCAAGCCCGCTGCCGACAACATCAATCCGTCGCCTAATCCGTCCACCAGCAATCCGCCGGTATCGGTAGCGGCGTACAGCCGGAACTCATCTTCCGAGGCGCCGTCATATGACCGTGCAAGCACGACGGGAACCGGGCAATCTGATTGCATCAGTTCCACGAATAATCGTCTCAACTCCGCCATCGCGTGTGCGTTGTCAGTCGCGGCAATCAATACCACGTTCCTGTCGGCTTTAAACTTCCGGATAAGGGTATCGTCCAAATCATTGAGTGACACTTTTACAAAAGACAGCTCCGCGGTCAGGCTTTTTTCCTGTCGGTACTCGTTCGCTGAAAGCAGCGGGTAATGTCTGGTACGTTGACGTTGCGATTTCCACGCCTCGAAGTCCATGATAACGCCGAGGGTTCCGGGAATTTCAAAATCAACCTGGTTAACGCCCGTGTAAATGTAATCACAAGCCGAATCGGTGATATTCCATTTATCGAGCGGAACTGAATACTGATAGCCTACCGCGAAGAGTGACGCGGCAGTAATTTGTTGCCTGGCCGAAAAGTCTGCGATAACGCGCGGTACGTTCGTCCCGCCCACATTGCCGGCCACCTGAGAAGCGCGCTTATTGTATTCGAAGGGCGTAACCGGATAAAGCCGGATTTCGGGAATCGGCCGGTGTCCGGCCCTTGTCCTGTAACGGTCAGCTAACGACTTGGCTACTGGTACTTCCGCCTCGGGCTCTTCGGTGAGGCTTACCCGGATGGTATCACCGAGTCCGTCCTCAAGCAACGTTCCGATGCCCACCGCTGATTTTATCCGTCCATCCTCGCCGTCTCCGGCTTCAGTCACTCCGAGGTGCAGCGGATACGGTTTAAGGCCTTCCTCATCAAGCTTTTGAACGAGCAAACGGTACGCCTGCACCATCACCTGCGGGTTGCTCGACTTCATGGATAGAACAATGTTGTAATAGGATTCGTCTTCACAGATTCGCAGAAACTCCAGTGCGGATTCCACCATGCCAACGGGATTGTCGCCGTAGCGGCTCATGATACGATCGGATAACGAACCATGATTTGTTCCGATACGCATGGCCGTTCCATACTCCTTGCAAATTCTGATGAGCGGAACGAATTTGTCGCGTATGCGGTCGAGCTCGGCGCGGTAGGTAGCTTCGGTATACTCGATTGTCTCGAAGCGCTTTTTATCCGCATAATTGCCGGGATTGATACGCACTTTTTCAACGATCCTTGCTGCAAGCTCGGCTGCATTCGGTGTAAAGTGAATGTCAGCCACGAGGGGGACGTTATACCCTCTTTTTTTCAACTCCTGTTTTATGGCTTCAAGATTCTGTGCCTCCTTAACGCTCGGTGCGGTGATGCGCACATATTCGCAGCCGGCGTCGACCATCCGGATCGTCTGCTCGACCGATCCTAAGGTATCCATAGTATCCACGGTAGTCATCGACTGGATCCGGATCGGATTTGAGCCGCCCATGGGAACATCGCCAATGCGGACTTCCACGGTTTTGCGGCGTTGATATTCGACGAGACTGTTACAGTATGCTTTCAGAGACGCAAGGGGCGCATTCACAATAGATCAGTTTACAACAAAATTAACCTTTAAAATCCAAAAATGTTCCGGACCGGTAAAAATGGTCGATTGTAAATCGCTATCGTCCGGTAAATCCGGCTCGACTCCGGCACTGAGATGGTTTAATTTCTTCACCCGGTTATTGCCTGTGCTTCGCGCCGGTGAAATTAGAGGTCCCCCAACTGCGGACGGATCAGAATCTCTTCAACAACACTTCGCTCGGAAAGCGTCCAGGCGGAATAAACCGACTCCGCCACATCGGCAGCACGCATGAAGCGTTCCTCCGGAAGGTCGGCGCCTTCCCAGCTGGCGGTATATGTAGCCCCGGGTAACACGGCGGTAACACGAATGCCAAGGGACTTCAATTCCTCCCTGAGACATTTCGAAAAACCAAGCAATGCGAACTTAGAAATCGCGTACGATCCGCCGTTGGGGTAGGCGGCGATGCTCGCAATCGAACACATATTGAAAATGTGCCCGCGACGAAGCTGCTTCATATCAATCACGAGTTTTCGCGTGGTATAATAGGCGCTGTACAGGTTAGCCTCGATCATGCTTTCGAGCGTGCCGTCTTCTTCCGTGGTGATTTCACCAGGGATAAAGTAGCCAGCATTGTTGACAAGTACATCAACCGGTCTGTTTAGATTCGACACAAACGTGCAAAACTCATCGACTCCGGTCTTCTTACTCATATCGGCTACGAAGGTGAAAGTCTGGCAGTTTGCAAACCTTGCCGACAATTCAGCAGCGAGTTTGTCGAGGTCAGTCCTGCTTCGCGAACAGGTTGCAACATCGAAACCGGCTGATGCAAACCGCTCGATGACAGCGCGTCCTATGCCCTTGGTTCCTCCGGTAACAACAATGAGTTTGTTCATAAAAATTATTTACCTGATTTTTGGGTATCTTGCGCAAGATAGTGCATTGACCGCAGGATTTGCGTACTTGTAAGGAAACGTATGATTACCGAAATCGGGAAGTATTTCATTTTTTTAAGAAACCTTTTCATCAACCGCGAATCTTTCCGCACCTACTATAAACTGGTTCTGGAGGAATCGGTATCAATAGGCATCGGCTCGCTGTTTCTGGTTGCCCTGGTTGCGACATTCATGGGTGCGGTGACCACGGTGCAGACCGCGTTCAATATGGTAAGCCCGCTGATTCCAAATTTCGTCATCTCGCAGGTAGTGCGGGAGATGACGGTCCTTGAACTTGCACCCACCATCATCGCAGTCATTTACGCCGGCAAAGTAGGTTCCAGCATGGCCGGCGGACTCGGCACGATGCGGATCACGGAACAGATCGACGCGCTCGAGGTCATGGGAATAAATTCCGTATCGTATCTCGTACTACCCAAGATCATCGCTTCTATTCTGATGTATCCCCTGCTGGTCATCGTGGCCGGTGTTTGTGCCCTGGCCGGCGGATATCTTGTAGGAACACTCACCGAGATTATTACGCCCAACGACTACGTGTACGGGATTCGTTACAGTTTCAACCCGTTCACGGTCACGTTCGCGCTTATCAAGTCCGTTGTATTTGCCTTTCTCGTTTCATCGATATCTTCCTATCAGGGATACTACACGCAAGGCGGAGCTTTGGAGGTAGGTGTATCGAGCACGAAAGCCGTGACAAACTCGGTTATCGCAGTGCTGCTTTCAGATTATTTCCTGGCCCAACTGTTACTTGGATAATGATTGAAATTGAAAATATATCGAAAGCGTTTAATGGCAAGACCATCTTGGAGGGAATCAGCGGTGTTTTCGAAAAAGGAAAACCCAACCTGATCATCGGAGCCAGTGGTACGGGAAAAAGTGTCTTACTGAAATGTATCGTTGGTTTACTTAAGCCGGACACCGGTAACGTGCTTTACGACGGCCGCGACTTTTATGCGGGCAACCGCGATCTCAAGATCGAGATACGCCGGGAGATGGGCATGCTATTCCAGGGAAGCGCTTTATTCGACAGCAAAACGGTGGAAGAAAACGTCATGTTTCCGCTTGATATCCTCACAACGATGAAACGCGATGAAAAGCTTGATCGCGTTAATTTTTGTCTGAAACGCGTCGGCCTTGAGAATGTCAACAAAAAGATGCCGTCCGAGATCAGTGGCGGTATGAAGAAAAGAGTCGGGATAGCACGCGCAATTGTGAATACCCCACAATATCTATTCTGCGACGAACCGAACTCGGGACTTGATCCCCAGACATCCGTGCTCATAGACGAACTCATTCAGGATCTTTCCGAAGACCTGGACATGACGACAATCGTCGTTACACACGACATGAATTCCATGATCGGAATCGGAGAAAAGATCCTATTCCTTTATCAGGGAAGAAAGGTCTGGGAAGGAACCAAGCATGACATTACACATTCAGGTGTTCGCGAGCTCGATAACTTTGTATTCGCCAACAAGGTGATGAACAGTATGCGGAGTGGAAATGACCTTCCCGGAAAAGCCTGATCACAAATCTTTCTTTAAGGCCACGAGGTTTCCTGCAACGGGATAACCATGATCTCAGGAACCGCAGTCTCAACCGGTCCTTCAAGAACGTGCCTGATATTGCTGGCCACGCTCTCGGGATCCCGCAGTTTACTTTGATCAAAACGTTCGCGGTACTTATCCACATTTCCACGCGGGTGATGTGGACAAAAATAGAGGGCATCGAGCAGCACCATCCGGCATTTCCTGCAAACGGCTCTAAATATCCACTTAATATCCCAGGCTGATTATCAAAAAAGTATCAGCAAATACCCGTCGCGTTGCAGACGGTATGTGCACCAAGCGGG
>CBKWFZ010000186.1:0-6919 GCA_966673785.1 uncultured bacterium | reverse complement strand
GAAGAAGGCCGACTGGGCGCTGCGCTGGATCAGTCAGGGCAATTTCCAGGAAAGGCTTATCGCGTTCGCGGCGGTGGAGGGAATCTTTTTCTCCGGATCGTTCTGTTCAATCTTCTGGCTCAAGAAACGCGGCCTGATGCCTGGCCTTACGTTCTCCAATGAGTTAATCTCCCGGGACGAAGGTTTGCACTGCGATTTTGCCTGCCATATCTACAACCACCATGTAATCAGCAAGCTTCCCGAGGAAACTGTCATTAGCATCATCCGCGATGCCGTTGAAATCGAGAAAGAATTTGTAACGGATGCACTACCAGTGAATCTCATCGGTATGAACGCCGCACAGATGCGCCAGTATATCGAATTCGTCGCCGATCGTTTGCTGAACGAACTCATCGGCAAGAAAGTGTACAATGCGACGAATCCATTTGACTTCATGGATATGATCTCGTTAAGAGGCAAGACGAACTTCTTTGAGAAGCGTGTCGCCGAATATCAGAAGGCAGGCGTAATGAACAGTGCCGACAAGAAAGAAAACGCCCCCAAATTTTCACTTAACGAAGATTTTTAATTAGATTATAAGACTTTTTAAACGTATTCTCCAACACAACAACCCCTTTTACCCACGATGCTTGTACTAAAACGCGACGGGCGCAGAGAATCGGTGAAGTTCGACAAAATCACCGCACGAATTGAGAAACTCTGCTACGGATTAGATCCGAAGTTCGTCAACCCGGTCGAGGTGGCCATGAAGGTGATCAATGGCCTTTACGATGGTGTTTCAACTCAGGAGCTGGACAATCTCGCTGCCGAAATAGCGGCTTCGATGACGACTAAACATCCTGATTTTGCAAAGCTCGCTGCGCGTATCGCCGTATCGAATTTGCATAAGGTGACGAGTAAATCGTTTTCAAATACGATGAAACGATTGTACACGTACGTGGATCCAAAAACGGGAGAGAACGCACCGCTTATTTCAAAGGAGACGTGGAAGACCATCAAGGAAAACGCGGCTGCACTCGATGAAGCGATTCTGTACGATCGCGACTTCAGTTACGACTATTTCGGATTCAAGACGCTGGAGCGTTCGTACCTGATGAAGATCGATGGGAAGACCATTGAGCGTCCTCAGCACATGCTGATGCGCGTTGCAGTTGGTATCCATGGAGAGGACATACCAGCTGCGATCGAAACATACAACCTGCTTTCTGAGAAGTGGTTCACCCACGCAACACCTACACTCTTCAACGCCGGTACGCCGAAACCGCAGCTTTCATCCTGCTTCCTTCTCACCATGAAGGACGACAGTATCGACGGCATCTACGACACGTTGAAACAATGCGCGAAGATCTCGCAATCCGCCGGCGGCATCGGGCTAAGCATTCACAACGTCCGGGCTAAAGGCTCATACATCAAAGGCACCGGAGGAACTTCCAATGGCATTGTTCCCATGCTCCGTAACTTCGACATGACCGCGCGCTATGTCGACCAGGGCGGCGGCAAACGCAAAGGAAGCTTCGCCATATACCTGGAACCGTGGCATGCGGATATCTTCGAATTCCTCGATCTGAAGAAGAACCATGGCAAGGAGGAAATGCGTGCCCGCGACCTCTTCTACGCAATGTGGATTTCCGACTTGTTCATGAAGCGTGTTGAGAACAACGAAATGTGGTCGCTCTTCTGCCCGAACGAAGCACCCGGCCTGGCCGAGGTGTGGGGTGAAGAATTTGAAAGACTTTATGAGAAGTATGAAAAGGAAGGCAAGTTCCGTCGTCAGGTAAAAGCTCAGGATCTATGGTTCGAAATCCTCGAATCACAGATCGAAACAGGAACGCCGTACATTCTCTATAAGGACGCGGCTAACCGTAAGTCCAATCAAAAGAATCTCGGTACAATCAAGAGCAGCAATCTGTGTACGGAGATCCTCGAGTACACCTCTGCTGATGAGGTTGCAGTGTGTAACCTTGCTTCGCTGGCGCTACCAAAGTTTGTTACTGAAGACGGTAAATTCGATCACCAGAAACTTTATGAAATCACGAAGGTTGTCACGCGCAACCTTAACAAAGTCATCGATGTAAACTTCTATCCCGTACCGGAGGCAAGGAACAGCAACATGCGTCACCGGCCCATCGGACTGGGGGTTCAGGGTCTCGCCGACACGTTCATCATGCTTCGCATGCCGTTCGACTCTGATGAGGCTCGCATGCTCAATGAGGATATTTTCGAGACGATTTATTTCGGAGCGATGGAAGCTTCAATGGAGCTGGCGAAAGTGCATGGCGCTTACGAGACTTACAAGGGATCACCTGTTTCCAAAGGTATCTTCCAGTTCGATATGTGGGGTGTTACACCCCGGAGCGGCCGCTGGAACTGGGAGAAACTAAAACAGGAGGTTAAGAAGAACGGCGTGCGCAACTCGCTTCTTCTGGCTCCTATGCCAACAGCATCAACATCACAGATCCTGGGCAACAACGAATGTTTTGAACCGTACACTTCGAATATCTACACACGTCGTACGCTCTCTGGTGAATTCATTATCGCCAACAAGCACCTGATGAAAGATCTGATGAGCCTTGGACTCTGGAGCGAAACAATGCGTCAGAAACTCATTGCCGCCAATGGTTCGATACAGAGTATTCCCGAGATACCTCAGAATATCAAAGATATCTACAGGACAGTTTGGGAGATCTCGCAAAAGTCGATCATCGACATGTCGGCTGACCGGGGCGCGTATATCTGTCAGTCCCAGAGTCTGAATATTCACCTTACTAATCCGAATTTCGGCAAGCTTACATCCATGCATTTCTATGCCTGGAAGAAGGGGCTGAAGACGGGTATGTACTACCTCCGCACCAATGCCGCTGCAGATGCGATCAAGTTCACACTTGACAAGAACGCCATCAAGGAACCGGCGCGGACCCAGGAAGTTGCGGCTGCAGAAGTCGTCACCGATCCTGCGACCGTGGTTACTGTAACTGACGGACAGCAGCAACTCAAGTATGATCAGCGACCTGTTTCAGACTATGACCAAAAAATGTCTGACATGGCATGTTCACTTGATAACCCGGATGCTTGTGAAGCGTGCGGAAGCTAATTTCTAAATTCCAGTTTGTTATAGAAGCCCATTGTTGTGATGGGCTTCTTTTTTTACCAGCCGATTGAGATTGAAGATTATTGAAAATCCAAAATTCGAAACTCTGTCATGAAAGTCACCTTCTTCAGTACCCAGCCTTATGATCAGCGTTCGTTTGACGAACATAACAAACGGTATGCCTTCAATATAAAATTCCTGGATGTTCAGCTCAACGAACAAACTGCAACGCTTGCCCAGGATGCGGACGCGGTTTGTGCATTCGTGAATGATCGCATAAACGGCAGCATCATTCGTCAGCTAAGGGAATCCGGGGTGAAGGTACTCGCCCTCCGGTGCGCAGGTTTTAACAACGTCGACCTTGTAGCGGCAAAGGAACACGACCTGAAGATCGTTCGCGTGCCCGCTTATTCGCCCAACGCGGTCGCCGAGCATGCAGTTGCCATGATCATGACCCTGAACCGAAAAACACATAAGGCATACAATCGCATTCGCGAGCAAAACTTTTCACTCAACGGCCTGCTTGGATTTGACCTGTATGGAAAGACCGTCGGCGTTATCGGGACGGGAAATATCGGTCAGGTATTTTGTAAGATCATGAAAGGATTTGGTTGTGAAGTCATCGCATTCGATATACATCCTGATGAGGAACTGCTGCGCATGGGAATCCGTTATACCGCGCTGAAGGAAGTGCTGGAGAAATCCAACATTATATCATTGCACTGCCCCCTGAATGATCAAACCCGCTACATAATAAACGCCGACGCGATTGATTCGATGAAGCGCAACGTGATGCTTATCAACACCAGTCGGGGCGGTCTGATCGATACCAGGGCTGTTGTCGGCGGGCTGAAGTCGGGCAAGATCGGTGCCCTCGGAATTGACGTGTACGAACAGGAGGAGAAGCTTTTCTTCCGTGATCTTTCAGAGGTGATTATCGAGGATGATGTCATCTCCCGCCTTTCGAGTTTCCCCAACGTACTCATAACCGCGCATCAGGGATTCTTTACGCAGGAGGCGCTCGCCCAGATCGCTGAAACGACACTCGCGAACCTGAAGGCTTTTCAGCAGAACCAGCCGCTGGTGAATGAAGTAAAGATCAGCTAGCGTATCGAATGAGAAAGGCAACCTTTTAGCAGGTTTTGTGTCCCTTTTCTGACTGCCTTCTGCAGCGCCAGATTCGTTGACCCGACATTAACGGATAGTTCGGCGTTCGAATCGTTGCGAAAAGCGATAGGATTGATGCTGGTCTGAGTCGTGGACTCGTATGCTACCCTACCGCTATTGGTCTCAATCAACCTGAATTTAAGCCAAACTTTTTTCTCCGCGGGTGGATTTGCAGGAGGCAAATACTGTGACGCATTGGTATCCCAGCGACTGTTCACCTCCAGCGGTGTCAGATAATCGAGCCACGGACCCGAGTATGTATTCTCGATATTTAGTACGATGAGAAAGGGTATCCGCCTCGCATGTAATTTCCTGAGAAATGCTGTATCTGATGCCACGATGCCTTCGGCGGCAAGATTCCACTCTTCATGAGGAAAGTAAAGAATCCGCACATCTTTCAACGCCATTTCGCGCTGTACTACCTTGTATAGAATCTCAGATTGGTTTGAAGAAAGCGAATAAATCTCCGGCATAAGTACGATGCTACTGCGGAGATCACCCGCGCAATTCATAACAGTCTTGTGCCGCGACGATATGCAGGCACACATCAGCGGCACAGCGAGTAAAACCAGAGTGCGACAGAACATGTTATTCCGATTGGTGAATTAAGTCACCACACAACAATCATACCTTATTTTCAGAATTGGAAGTAGATAAAAGGCTGCACTTCCGCCGAACGCGTCTGAATAACCAGAACGATAACGGCCACGAGACAAAGTGCTTTAGCCGCCAGTGGCATTCGGATAATTCGCGTGCGGACATCGAACACCACAGAATCGGGTATGAAGTGAAGCGCAAAACCAAGAATCATCAACGCGACAACCCAGAAATATCCGGCAACAAATTCCAGGAAAATTTCAGGGCGAAAGTTAGTCACGATCTGGCGCAACATCATATTGACCGTCTCAAGATCCGCGGCGCGAAAATAGATCCAGCAAAAGCACACAAAATGGAAGGTGATGAGCAGGCTTATGATTCTGAGTGTTCTGCCGGTGAATCGAATGCCAACCGTTTCTGACCAGACCTTATGTGCTACAAGACCAAGCCCATGTAAGCCGCCCCAGATCACGAATCACCACGCCGCGCCGTGCCATAGCCCGCCCAGCAGCATTGTTACCATTAGATTGACATAGGTTCTGACCTTGCCCTTGCGATTACCGCCCAGGGAAATATAGAGGTAGTCACGGAGCCATGTCGACAGAGAGATATGCCATCGCCTCCAGAATTCGGTAATATTAACGGCCTGATAGGGAGAGTTAAAATTCGGCCCGAAGTGGAACCCAAGCAACAACGCTATCCCTATTGCCATATCGGAATAGCCCGAAAAATCGCAATAGATCTGGAGGGCATAGCCATAGACAGCAAAAAGGTTTTCGAGGCCGGTATAGAGAGCGGGCGCATCAAAAATGCGGTCAACAAAATTGATGCTGATATAATCTGATATAACGGCCTTTTTGAAAAGTCCGCTGGCGATCAGAAACACGCCGGATCCGAGCATCTCCTCCGTTACCTCAACGCGTCTCCTGATCTGAGGCAGGAAATCGGCGGCGCGTACGATCGGCCCGGCTACAAGCTGCGGAAAGAACGAAAGATAAAAGGCGTAGTCCAGAATACTGTTAACCGGCTTAAGGTTGCCTCGATAAACATCGATCGTATAGCTTAGCGATTGAAAGGTAAAGAACGAGATTCCGACCGGAAGAAATATATCCATAGGCTGATATTCGCCCCCTGTCAGTCCATAGACCGTGTCATAGAGAAAGTTCGTGTATTTGAAGTACCCGAGCACGCCAAGGTTCGCGGTTAGACTGAGCGCGAGCAAGGCTTTCCTTTCTAATTGCCCGGTGGTCGTATAAATCGCCCGTGCCAGCAGATAGTCAATAATCGTCGCGTTGATGAGCAGGAAGAAGAAAAATCCGCTGGACTTGTAATAGAAATACAACGAAAACAACGTTACAAAGATCAGCCTTGGCCTTTCCGCGTCACGCAACGCCGTATAGATCGTGAGGAATACCGTGAATAACAGCAGAAATAGACCACTACTGAAAATCAGCGGTTCGTGCGGATCATATGAAAGGAATTCACTCATGCACTAAGGATTGCGCGTCGCTACGTAGGCCCGATAACTTTTGATGATGGCTTCATAGAGCATTTCTCCCTGTATCGTGTAGCCATCGCGGGTGAAATGGATACCATCGGGTCGGAGCAGCCCCATTTCTTTCCACCGAAAAGCGGAATCTGTCCCTCCATTTACGCGATACATATCCCAGAAGGCCAAGCCGTTTTCTACGGCGATGGAGAGAATATCATTTCTTACCTTTTCTATTCCCGGATTTTGCCGGACGCGCTTCAGGAGTGCGTCCGGTGGGGTGACGAGCAGAAAGCACGCGTGCGGATTACTCGCCTTCAACGATTCGACCAATTTCCGGATTTCGGCCGGGATGTTTTTACTGATCGCCGGATAACCCGCCGACTCATTCGTTCCCAATGAAATGATGAAAAGATCCGGATGCAACCACGTTGTTTGTTGTGAAAACAACTCGGCCTTGTTATAGTGTTCATATTTGGCGCCGTTAACTCCAATTGCGTGATAGAGCACGCCGCTCTGTTCATTTTCAAGATTCAGTCCGAACAACGTGATATGATTTTGCACATCGTCGTCACGTA
>CBKWFZ010000185.1:0-6920 GCA_966673785.1 uncultured bacterium | reverse complement strand
CATATCCCTCCGGACTGGTGTGAAACTCTTCGCGCTTAAAAGGACCTCCGTCTTTGCGAACATGATAATGCGAGCTGTTCAGCTGAACATAGACCGGTTCGTTAAAGTCTTCATTCAAATACGCCTCGGGCGACACTTTGCGTATCCCTGCGCTATCGCGTGTCTCCATCGCTCCCCTCGCCACCCTTCCGGCGCCGGTCAATGCGATCTTCACAGGCGGCAACGACGCCTTCCGAAGTTCGCGCTTGAGATCGTTCACATCAAAACATTCGAATGCCCGTCTAAGTCTAAATGCGTTGTAACGCATCCCAAATGTGTACAGGGCGTTATACGCTCCCACAATTCCGGCGTATCGTCCAAACGCGACGAGCCGGTTTCCCTGCCAGTCCTTCAGCGTCTCGTAGTCGATTAACGTGATCTTCTTTTTCAGGATCTCCTGCAACAGACCACGGTTATAGGGCTGTTTTTTGATCGTGTGTGAAAACATCAGGTAAGTCTTGCCTGCAATGAGCGAAGAAACAGGCACCTCCTTCACGCCCATGAGGATATCACAATGCGACAGATCTTCGGCGACCGGTATTCCGGCATTCACATATTCATGATCCGCATAACAACGCGTCTCACTGGACTGAGCAATGATCGATACGTGCGCGTAACGCTGCACAATTTCTTCGGCCTGTTTGGGCGTAAACGCGACACGCTTGTCCGGCGGCACCTTGCCTTCCCTGAGTAGTCCAATGGTGATTGGTTTCATAGGCAGCAAAATAATGGAAAGCGGGTAGTATCGGGCTATCCCTGACGAAAATACCACGCGCCACCAAGCATCTTTGCGACAAAGACCTTGCGGCATTTGTAACCGGCGCTGAATCCGGTTCGATCAAAATTCCAAAAGTCCGCTACGCAACCTTCTTCCGCGCAGCAACCAACACATTAATCCGGTCCAGTTGAAGAAAATGCCTTTGCTGATGTGCGATCACGAATTGAAACGCATCGGCCAGGTTCATCGAAAGCAGTCTGAAGAACTCAATAGGTATTCGAACTTTGTTAAGGCTTTTTGCACGCGCCGAACTCAGCAGGTTAAGCAATTGTTCCTGATGCGTCAGGAACTCGGTGATCGCCGAACGTTGCGCCGTGAGGTCACCCGTATTCATGTGCTTGAGCGTTTTCTGCTTCTTCCGGTTTCCGGGATGCATCGCCTCAAGTGATTTTCTTCCGATCCATGTACTGCGTACATACTCACCGGCCATAGCCGCGGGTGCAGTTGCCAGCTTTTTCTCAATCAACGCATTATAGTAGCGGTTGTATCGATTCAGATGTTCAAAACACTGAAGCATATTCCATGAGCCGGGACCGGGACTTGTCGAAAGCGTCGTATCGTCGAGATGAATGAATTGATCCTTTGTACGGGTTATCATTTCCGTGACATCCTTTGTGAGGTTGTCAAGCAATGCGGTTGATGTCATGCGATTTTTTTCTCAAAAGTACCAGTCAGATCGCATGTAAAAATTGACGGAAATCAAGAATCAGAACTCTATCAGAATTTGATTTTTTTCAACGCTGCTGCCCTGCTTGACCCTGACAGATTTTACGATGCCGTCACCCGGTGCCTTGATTATGTTTTCCATTTTCATGGCCTCGAGTATCAGCAACGGATCATTTTGCCGGACTTCCTGGCCTTCGCTCACCTTCAGATCGATAATCAATCCGGGCATAGGCGCCTTGATGACGTTCATTTTTGACCCTCCGGCTTGCTGCATGCCCATCTTCTCCAGCAAAAGGTCGAACTTGTCCTGCACCGCCACCGTGAAGTCCTTGCCATTTATCCGGATCACGAATGATTTGGCGTTGAGGTCGGATTTTACCACTTCAGCCCGGTAACTGCGGTTATTGTATATAATATGGAAGTAGTTCGCGTCAATCGCTACAATATCCAGGGCAACGGGCTTACCATTTACGAGATGACCCTCCCGGGAGGGAGTTACCTCGAACGACTTTCCATCGACAGTAGCCTTGTACATAGTTCAGCAAAATATAAAATCCGCGGTGAAATCACGCGCTCACGGCACAATGAATTGCTTCGGGGGTTGCAAATGCAGTTTTTTCGACGTTACCTTTGCCCACGCTTTCCGAAGTACGGAAAGTTTTAGGGGTGCCTTAATATAACGGGCTGAGATCATACCCAATGAACCTGATGCCGGTAATGCGGCCGAAGGGAAGGCAGTTTCATCGCCAACGGCGCGATGTAACGGTTAAACAGATGTCGTTCATCCCCTATTGAATGACAGGTTTAAACCACATCAAATTTATGTTCAAATCAATTTTTTTCACGGCCGGGCTGCTGATCGCTGCGCTATGCGGTTTTGCCCAGCAATTTAACGTTCACGGCGTCATCCGCGATGCGCGAACCGGACTGGCCCTTCCCGGGGCAACGGTTGAGGTAGTGAACAGCAGGAAGTACGCGATCGCCGACGAATTCGGTCGCTTTACCATTCAGAACCTTAGTCGCGGGGACTACAGCCTCTCGGTCAAGTTTCTCGGATACGTTCCAAAAACCCAGTCCGTCCAAATCGATGAAGAAAAGACACTGACCATTGAAATGGAAGAAGCTGTTCAAATGACGGACGAGGTTATCGTCTATGCCACCCGCGCGCGCGACAAAACGCCGACCACGTTCACGACGGTGGACAAGCCGGCCATTGCAAAACAGAACTTCGGACAGGACCTGCCTTACCTGCTCAACTGGACACCTTCTGTGGTGACCACCTCCGACGCTGGCACAGGCTTCGGCTACACCGGCGTGCGTATCCGCGGAAGCGACGCCACCAGTATAAACGTTACAATCAACGGAATCCCCTATAACGATAGTGAATCGCTCGGAACATTTTGGGTCGACATACCGGACATTGCATCGTCGGCACAGACGATTCAGATTCAGCGGGGCGTTGGAACGTCATCGAATGGCGCAGGCGCATTTGGCGCCACAATCAATCTCCAAACCAATGTGCGGAACGATGAACCCTATGCAGAAATCACTAACAGCGCAGGTTTTCTTGGAACATTTTCCGAGTACAATTCCAGGCGACATACATTAAGTTTCGGAACCGGGTTGTTGAATGATCACTGGGTACTGGACGGGCGCATTTCCCGCATTGATTCGGAAGGCTTCATCGATCGCGCCACGGCGGATCTGCGCTCGTATTATTTTTCCGCCGGTTACTACGCCGGGAAGACAATGGTCAAGGGAATTGCTTTCGGAGGAAAAGAACGCACATACCAGGCCTGGTACGGCGTGCCGGAATCGAGACTTAACAACGACATCGAGGCGATGTACATGACGGCGATGAATGAAGGCTGGAACGACGAGCAAACAGAGAACCTCCTCCAATCCGGCAGCCGCACGTTCAATCCATACCTTTATGAAAATCAGGTTGACGATTACCAGCAGGATCATTACCAGCTCCACGTCTCGCAACGCTTCACGGATTTACTGAACGGAAGTTTTGCCCTTCACTACACTCCTGGCCGGGGGTATTATGAGGAGTACCGCTACGACGCAGAGCTCGCCGACTACGGGCTTGATCCGGTTGTTGTGGGTGGCGAAACGATTTCCGAAACGGACCTCATCCGGCGCCGTTGGCTCGACAACGACTTTTACGGCGTAACGTGGTCGCTGAACTACGAAAATACGAAGTGGGAAACGACGCTGGGCGGCGGCTGGAACCGGTACGAAGGAGGCCATTTTGGCGAAATAATCTGGGCGGAGTTCTCGCCGGTACCGCATGAATACCAATACTACTTCAACAGTGGCGACAAGCGCGACTTCAACGCCTTCGGAAAGGCGAACTACACGTTCGGTGAAAAAGTTAACGGTTACCTAGATTTGCAGTTTCGTTCTATCAACTACGAGGCCAGCGGTCTTGAGAATAGCGGAGCGATGATTGACCTTGACCGGCAGTTCACGTTCTTCAATCCAAAGGCCGGGGTTACCGTTTCACTTGGTCAGCGAAGCCAGTTGTACGGTTCATTCAGTATTGCCAACAGGGAGCCTGTCCGAAGCGATTTTATAAACGCCCCGGCAAACAGTACTCCGCGTCATGAAACCCTTTACAACACGGAGCTCGGGATCCGCGTTGCAACGCCCCGAACGTCCCTGAATGTCAACTCGTACCTGATGCGTTACAAGGACCAGCTTGTCCATACCGGCAGGCTCAATGACGTCGGCTCACCAATCCGAACCAACGCCGACAACAGCTACCGAGCCGGAATCGAGGTACAGGCCCTGGTTAACCTGACATCAAAGATGGTGTGGAATGCCAACCTGACGCTGAGCAGGAACAAAATTGAACGGTTCGGCGAAGTGTTGTACGACTACGGAGTCAATTACGACGAATACAACGAGGTTGTCCGCATTTTTGAGGATACCGATATCGCGTTTTCCCCTTCGGTCATCGCCGGTTCAGGTTTTTCATACCGCCCGGTTCAAGGCTTCGAAGCAGCGTGGCTGTTCAAGTTTGTCGGCCCCCAGTATCTTGACAACACATCAAATGACGACCGCAGACTGGACGGCTATGCGACCAATGATCTGCGCCTGACGTACACGTTCAATCCTGGGTTTGCCCGGGAGCTGTCATTCAGTCTGCTCGCCAACAACATCCTGGACGAAATGTATTCGTCGAACGGATACACCTGGGGCTACCTGGGCGGTGGAGAGGAATTCCGTGAAAACTACTTCTATCCCCAGGTGGGCCGCAACTTCCTGGTTATGCTGGGCCTTAAGTTTTAGCGTCTCCGGACCATTTGTCAAATAAATAATGGCGGAATCCGACTTTAGAAACTGAATCGGTGTTTTCGGCGTTATCTTGGTGCCGTTTTGGCATAAATCAGGGTATATTGGGGATTGGCTCAAACCTTGAGATGAGATGCCGGCTATAAATCGTAAATAAAAGAAAAGGATATAACTATGGGAGGCGCATTTTTTATTGGTATTGTTTTCATGTTGATCGGGTGGATTGTAAGCTCGCGACTGAAAAGCAAATTTCACAAGTATTCGCAGATTCATTTGACACGCGATCTGACCGGAGCGGATGTCGCGCGACTAATGCTCGCCGACAACGGAATCAGCAACGTGCAGGTCACGTGTGTGCAGGGTGAGCTGACAGATCATTACAATCCGGGAAACAAAACAGTTAACCTGAGCGAGGCCGTGTATCACGGAAGGAACGCTGCTGCCACTGCGGTTGCCGCGCACGAATGCGGCCACGCCGTTCAGCACGCGAAGGCATACAGTATGCTTCAGCTCCGCTCGGCACTTGTACCGATTCAAAACGTCAGCGGACAAGTGATGAATTTCGTGATGCTTGCCATGATCTTCGGTGGTGCTATGATCCACAACTTCTGGCCTACTGCCCTGCTGATCATCATCGCATGTTACGCGATGTTCGCTCTTTTCGCGCTGGTAACGCTTCCGGTCGAATTCGACGCAAGTAAGCGCGCCCTCGCCTGGGTAGAAGCCCGTGGCATCGTGAACCGTCAGGAACACGCCATGGCTAAAGATGCCCTGAAATGGGCTGCGATGACTTATGTCGTCGCCGCGATCGGTGCGATAACTACCCTGGTGTATTACATCATGCTGTACATGGGTCGTCGTGATTAAACGACCGCAACCGTTTTAAAATAAACCGGGAGCCATTTTTTTGATCAGATAAGTCATTCTATTTTGCAGGCCTGAATAACTCAGGCCTTTTTTTATGGCCGGAACGTTCTAATTTGTTTATCTGACTGTTTTTTTATGAACTTTCAACTTTCCGAAGAGCATCTGGCTGTCCAACAAGCCGCGCGCGACTTCGCACAAAACGAGCTTTTCCCCGGCGTCATCGAACGCGACACCCATCAGACGTTTCCCGCGGACCAGATTAAAAAAATGGGTGAACTGGGTTTTATGGGGATGATGGTAGACCCTGCTTTTAATGGCGGTGGTATGGACACAATCTCGTATGTTCTCGCCATGGAGGAGATCTCCAAAGTTGATGCATCCGCTTCTGTATGTATGTCGGTTAACAACTCGCTGGTGTGCTGGGGACTTGAGAAATTCGGAAACGCCGACCAGAAGGAAAGATTCCTTAAGCCGCTGGCGACAGGTGAGAAGATCGGCGCATTTTGCCTGTCTGAACCTGAAGCCGGTTCCGATGCAACCAGTCAGCGAACTACCGCCGAAGATAAGGGCGACTACTATCTACTGAACGGAACGAAGAACTGGATCACAAACGGAAAGAGCGCGAGCATTTACATCGTCATTGCGCAAACTGATCCGGGAAAGAAACACAAGGGAATAAACGCATTGATCATCGAGCGTGGCATGCCCGGGTTCGTTGTCGGCAAGAAGGAAGACAAAATGGGTATCCGTGGTTCCGACACCCACTCATTGATGTTCACGGATGTTAAAGTTCCAAAGGCAAACCGGATCGGAGATGAAGGATTCGGCTTCAGCTTTGCGATGAGTACACTTAACGGCGGCAGGATCGGAATTGCGGCGCAGGCGTTAGGTATTGCTTCCGGTGCCCTCGAACTGGCGCTCAAATATGCGGGTGAACGCAAGGCGTTTGGCAAGCTCCTGAATGAACACCAGGCTATTCAGTTCAAGCTTGCTGAAATGGCTACCAAGATCGACGCGGCGCGCATGCTCGTTCACAGGGCGGCGTGGCTTAAAGACCAGAACAAGGATTTTGTGAAAGCCGCGGCCATGGCAAAACTTTTTGCCTCAGAGATTGCACAGGAAGTGACAACGGAAGCCGTTCAGATTCACGGCGGGTATGGCTATGTAAAGGAGTACCACGTTGAACGCCTGATGCGGGATGCAAAAATCACGCAGATCTACGAAGGCACAACCGAAATTCAGAAGATGGTTATTTCAAGGCAGCTCA
>CBKWFZ010000184.1:0-6920 GCA_966673785.1 uncultured bacterium | reverse complement strand
TTCGCGCCGTCGGTTGAAATTCAAGCCCCGAATAGAAGTTATGAAGTAACTTCGTTCCAACCGTAAGCAGCAATTCGTCATTGAGGCGGACCTCGTCCTGGACAAATGCGCTATAGAGCGGCATCGTGCGTCGCTCCGGCAAAAGTCCCACGTACGGACGGCGGTTGATCACATGGTCCATCACATGCCTGTATCCGACGCCCCAAAGAAAATTATGTCGCTGCCCCAGTCGCAGACGGTGTTGAAGATCAAAATCATAAGTGACCAATTCATCGGCAAATACAGTCGGGTCGTCGGTCCAGTAGCGATCGAAATAGATCTGAACATCGAGGTCAGAGCCCTCACTTATCGTGTGATTCCAGTTTGCACGGATAAATTGTCCGTCAAACGTTCCGGAGGCGGGTTCAGTAAAGCGTTCGCCGAAGTGGTGTTCCGCCTGAACCGTGATATTGTCCCCGAGCCGTGGAGCAAACTCGAGTCTGAATCCGGCCATAGTCGCATTCCAGTCGTCATTGTTCTCTGTTCCAGCGGGAAGAAATGTACCTCCTCTTTCAGCGCGCGTTCCATAAACGCGGTAGGAAGTTTTTTCGGTCAGCTCGCCTCCGTACCGCAGCGCATATTTTCTTTCAAGAAAATCGCCCGCGGCTACAGTCGCATACAGACCTTTGGTTTCGCTGTTGCCGCGCGTAATTATGTTGATAACACCGTTAACGGCATTTGCACCCCACAGGCTGCCACCGGGGCCGCTGATCACTTCTATGCGCTCCACATCTTCCAGCAGCACGTGTTGTTGATTCCAAAGAACACCTGCGAACAACGGAGTATATACTGTACGACCATCGATCAACACGAGAAGTTTGTTGGCGAACACCGTATTGAAGCCGCGTGCACTGATCACCCACGCGCTGGAATTCAGCTGCGCAACCTGTAGGTTAGACGCAAGTCTCAGTGCTTCGGGTATGTTCGTCGCGGCGGACCGGCGAATATCTTCACGTGTAATCACCTGCACTGCCGATGCCGCTTCGGTCAGCCGCAACTGGCCCCGCGATACCGATGTCACTTCCAGTGTAAGCAGCTCTTCGATGCTTAGCTCTTTGAGTTTTTGAATTTCCTTATCCTGTCCAAACGCCAGGTGAATATGCAGCATCACCAGCAGGACTCCTATTCCGCTAAAGCGAATTGCACGCGACGGTTGTGAAATCATAGTGCAGGCTCTCAGGTTTGTGCGACAGTGTCTTGGATCAACAATTTGTAGCTATTCCGGCGGACCATGAAACAAAAGCCGAAAAATAAATGAAAAGAGTTGAAACTGAACTTCCGTAAAATATCATGCCAGACAACAGTACGATTTCTTTTAAAACCTTATTTTTAAGAGTAGTCTGCTGAATAGTTCGTTCGGTTTCGCACCACTATGTTCTTCCCTTCCACTCCATGTCTAAACAGATCTGGATCGCAACCAGAATGCGAGGTTGCTGATGTCCGACGTAACGGAAGCCAAACCGGAGCGTCATGTCTCCGAAATCTCGAAACATTGAACTAAACCGGGCTTCCCTTGATCTGAATTGAAACGCGGACCGATTCGTCTTTGAGACTAAGCCACTTCAGTCGTTCCGGGCAATTCACATAATCGTGAAGCTCCTGATCACCTGGAAAGGATACAAAATGTACTTCGTATGGGCATTCGCGTGTACCGGCGATCCAGGAAGTTGGTGCGGGTCGCAGTCTTAGCTCAAGTACGGCGCCAAATCTGTCAAGAAGGGGCAGAACTTTGTCTTCAAATTCCAGGAACTGATTTTCAGCACCTTCATGAATATAGATCAATTGAACAACATGGATCATTCAACCAAGATACAGATAATGTTGTTTTCGGTCAGGTAAATTATTCATGGATATAAGCGTAGCCGATCATGATGAAAGGGGCGCTCGTGCCGTTTCATGCGGACTTGAAATCGATCAAGTTGATATTGTCCCCAGGTACGGACGCTATTGCTCAACTGCACAGTTCCTCGTATTTTTCACGACTCATTCCATTACTTATGAAGACACCACGCATTCTTGCCATCATCGCGATCCTGCTACCCGCATGGGGCTTCGCACAAAAGCCTTTATTCACCGCTCCACTGGGAGTTCAAACCTATTCGTTTCGGAAAAGCATGGCCGTTGACGTCGCTAAGACCCTTGACACAATCAAGATGATGGGGTTTACTGAAATTGAGGGAGGTCCCGGCAAGATGTCGCCGGAAGCGTTTCGCAAGCTATGTGCGGAACGCGGGCTTGCCATTCCGTCAACAGGCGCCAGCTATGAAGAACTTGCGTCAAATCCCCAGGGCGTTGCTGATCGTGCCAAGGCATTAGGAGCGAAGTACGTGATGGTTGCGTGGATCCCTCATGAACGCGGCAAGTTCTCGCTCGAAAATGCCAGGAAGGCCGTTACGGACTTCAATACCGCAGGCAAGATTCTTAAGGAGAACGGAATCACGTTCTGTTATCACGTGCACGGTTATGAATTTCAGCCGCATGAAAAAGGCACGCTTATGGATTATCTGATCCGGGAGACCGACCCGCGGTATGTTTCATTTGAAATGGATATCATGTGGGTACATTTCGGCGGAGGCGATCCGGTCGCGCTTTTGAAGAAATATGGCAACCGTTGGAAACTCATGCACCTTAAAGATCTCAGAAAGGGTACGCCGAAGGATCTCACAGGAGGCACATCGGAAGAGAATGACGTTCCGCTTGGAACCGGTGAACTCGACATACCGGGAATTTTGAAAGCAGCACGCAAGGCTGGCATCGTGCATTACTTCATAGAGGATGAGAGCAGTGCCGTTACACAACAAATACCACAAAGCATCGCTTACCTGAGAGGTCTCAGAGAATAGCCTATCCGATAGACCGGCCGGCCTTCACGAGAACATTTACGGGAAATATTTGTAAATACTGCGACATTATCTTTTACGATAATTGTTCTGTCAGTACTTTTAGACAATGTACTATTCCCTAATCGTGTTCTTTTATGACTGAACGGCAAAGTGAAGAAATTCAGGATGTGATAATTGCAGATGATGATAAGGACGATTTCGACATTCTCTCCGACATAATTAAAAGCCTCGACATAGACGTCGTCGTTTCCCGAGCCGAAAATGGCGACGTGCTCATGCGGTTAATCGACAAAAAAATACCCGATCTTCTGTTCCTCGATCTGATTCTTCCCTGTAAAAATGGTAAAGACTGCATCCGAGAGATACGGAGCGACCGGAAATTCGATTCGCTTCCGATCATTGTTTACACCTCCCTGCGAGACATCGATTCCATTGAATTCTGCTATCGTTGGGGAACCAATCTCTTCGTGCATAAGCCAAGCGACTACGCTGATATCGGGGAAATCGTCAAACGGATCTTTTCGATCAACTGGAAGAAGATTCGCTATTACCCCTCCCGCTCCGAGTTTGTGCTGAATCCACAAACCGATTAACACCTGCAAAGGGGTAATTAATTGAGTCACTTTCTATGACAACGTCATGGAATAACTGTACCGTTGCCTACCGCGACCGTTATAGAGTTTAGGAATTGAATTCAATTTGGGTAATATATTACCCATTACATTGAAATATTAACTTTAACGGAGCATTAACGTCGTCGTTTGACGAACTCCTTTTGCTATGATGTCACCGGGTGGTATATTTCACACTCCATCATACTTCATTTGAAAAAACGTGGTAATATTTATCAGCCCGGACAGTTCAGAGCCGCCAGGGTTGCCATTCTGCTCTCGATTGTTATTATACTCATCCTAACGGTTGTATCCTATATTCGCATTCAACGCATCGTTGAAGGCAATCTGGAAGTCCGCCGGATCGAGCAGTTACAGGCAGAGCTTCAACGGTTTTATGGAATACTACGCCATACTGAAGGCGCGCTCAATTATTACCTGTTGACCGGAGACACAGTATACTACAGGGAATTCGAGGATCGTGATCAATATATAGCTCCTGTTCTTAACAGCCTGGTAGAACAGTTCGCATCGTTGCACGCGGAGACCAACATGGGTCAGATTGATAGTCTTTGCCAATTACGTGAGCGGTATCTGCAAAGGACACTCACTACGCAAAAAGAAGAATATGATGACGTATATGCGCTCCGAAAGGAGAACAATGACGCACTCGCACATATCGTTAATCAAACGACGACGACGCTGGACAGACTGATCGAAGAGGCGGAAAACAGGAGCAACCTGACTGCATATATGACGCCCGTTATCCTGCTCGCCATCAAACTGCTAACCCTGATTATTTTGTTTTTTGCCTACCAATTCATTATGCGTGAATATCGTGAAAAGCAATTTCTGCTGCAGAAACTCGACATCCGGAACAGCCAATTAAGTGAGAACCTTAATGAGATCACGCGGCAAAAGGAATTTATGGAAGCGATTCAAAACGGGTCATTCAACCTGATTGCAGTGTACGATATGGATGGCCGGTTTATTTCGATGAATCGCAAATGCGAAGAAGTGTTTGGTGTTAAGTCAAAGGATGCCGCCGGCAAAACATTCCTCGAGGTATTTCCCGGCCGTAGTGAAGCCTTTGCGTATCGCGATCTGCAACGCGCATTGCTCGGCGAAACCGTTGTACGAGACAACTTTGAGGCTGTCGGTCCTGAACGATATTTCCAGAGTTGCACCATGCCTGTGCGGGAAAACGATGGGAACCTCGGCGGTGTAGTCGCCATCGCGCATGAGATAACCCATATCGTCAGAGTCGCAAACGAACTTACGAAAGCCAACGAGGCATTGACCCTGCAGAAGGAGTTCGCTGAAAATCTGCTCCACACATCAATTGACGCGATATGCGTATTCGACACGTCGCTCCGGTTTATTGACTTTAACAAAACCGCTGCCCAGATCTTCGGGATGACTGCAGCTATGAAAGGTGAGAAGATCACCGACCTGTACCCCAAATTCAATGGATCGAAAACGCATCGGGCTTTACTGGATGCCGTTCAGGGCAGATCAACCGTTGGCCTGCGTCACCGGTCCGTGATCGTAGAAAAAACATTTGAATCGTTTGTGATTCCGCTGAAAAATCAATCCGGAGTTTACGCGATCATGCTGATTCATCACGACATCTCCGATTTCGTGACGGTCACCGAACAGCTCACCAGAAAGAACCGCGAACTCGAACGAAGCAACGCCGAACTGGAACAGTTTGCTTTTGCCGCCAGTCACGATTTACAGGAACCGCTGCGAAAGATCCAGACCTTTGCCAGCATGGTGGATGCCGACGAAAGCCCTGCACGTGTAAAGCCACTTATGGAGAAAATTCGGTATTCGGCTTCCAGAATGAGTGATCTGATCCGGAATGTACTCGACTTCTCGAAAGTCCGGCTCACAGAACCGGTCTATGAAGAAGTTGATCTTAACAAAGTCGTGGAAGCTATCTGCGATGAGATCGAGAACCGTCAGGAAAATGACCGCAGCGTAAGCATTACGGTAGATCCGCTTCCACAGGTAACCGGGTCGGCTATTCAGCTGGGCCAATTGTTCAGAAACCTGCTTGAAAATGCGATCAAGTTCTCCGAACGCGTGCCTCAGATCCATATCAGCTCATCGACAACCTGGAAAGGCGATACACCTTATCACAGGATCAACATCAAAGACAATGGAATCGGCTTCGATCCAAAATACGTGGACCAGATATTCCAGGTATTCAAACGCCTGCATGGATCACATAAATACAACGGTACCGGTATTGGCCTTGCGATATGCAAACGCATCGTGACCAACCATCGTGGTTTTATCGCCGCAACTACCGAACCCGGAAAAGGAAGCACGTTCTCAATATTTCTGCCAGTCGCCGCAGTTGAGGTATCCGAACCTGAACTTCCGCCGGGACTTTCCGACCTTGAAACCACGAATATTGAAGCACACTAGACGGGCTGTTTTCCGCCGTAGAGAATGATATCCTGCAATCGCACCCTCGCAGTTTTGTGAGGGTTTTTATATTGAATTCGCACCGTGTGTCTTCCGTCCGATAGCTTATACTTCCAGAAAAGCTCGTACCGCCGCGTTGTAAAGTCCGCGGGCAGATCAGCCTCTTCCACCAACTGACCATCCAGATACAGATTGATCAACGCGCGGTAATCCTCATCGGCTTCAGGTGAGTGGACGGCTCCACGAATGACAAACCCGATTCCTTCAAATTGAAATTCATAGGAATCATCGAGGTCGCGATGAACGTCAATCTTGCCTGTGGGATAATGACCGGGAAAACTCTGCTCAAATTTCACAGCCTGTGGCTCCTGCACTCTTAACATTATCGTATTTCCATCGACCCTGCCGCCGTTGCGTTCAATATTTGCGACCGCGTGGCGGAATCCCATCGCATACACATCGCGGAGACTGATGCTCGTATATTTGAACGGAATGGATTCCGCTTCGGCCAGACCCATCTTCCACTGAGAAGGAATGTTATTGTATCCGATGAGCGTACCCAGAATTCCACCGGCAGTTGAAGGATTACAATCGGAATCCTGACCGGCGCGTGTGCTGATCTCGAGCGTTTTCGTGAAGTCGCCTTCGCCATAGAGCAGGCCAAGAACAACGTACGCGGCATTCACCGTTGCATCAATATTAAACGCGGCAAAAACTCCTTCAGGGCAACCAATATCTTCGGAATATTTTTGTTGAATCTCGAACCAGGTTCGTTTCCAGTCGTTGGGATGCTGCTCATGCCATCCGATCACGTCGTTGATCACCTGATAGAACCGGCTCTCTGAGGGAATCATCTTCAGGCCTTCGGTGACAACGTACTTCACATCATCCGAGACGAATGCAAGCGCATACATGGCACTCACATAAACGCCGCCATACCATCCATCCCCGTAATTCATGATATGGCCAATACTGTCACTGATGATTGCGG
>CBKWFZ010000183.1:0-6939 GCA_966673785.1 uncultured bacterium | reverse complement strand
ATAGCCATCGGGCACCGGCTGCCCGTAAAAACGCATCAGCTTGTCCATATACCAGTCATCGCGCGTTTGTCCCTCCTTCTGATACCCAAAGATCGCAAAGGCGGCGGTATAGCTTTGAAGGAATGCTCCCATGTGGTGGAAATCGTCGAAGAAGAAATCGGAGATCGGAGCTTGCGGTGACGACGCTTTTAACGCCGGATGGGCGTCCGGAAGCGCGGCCGCTGTATAAAACCCGGGATAGGAAATCCCGTACATCCCAACCTTGCCGTTGTTGCCCTTGATATTTTTAATCAACCAGTCGATCGTATCCCAGGTATCGCTGCTCTCATCGATGGCGGTTTTGTTCTTGCGGTCATTGCCCGGAATGTTCGGCGTCATGTTGTCGAACTCGCCTTCACTCATGTATCTCCCGCGAACATCCTGAAAAACAAGAATGTACTTGTCTCGCATCAGGAATGTATTAGGGTGGTTGTAGGTCTTGAAATCGCCATAGGTCGATGCGTTGTAACACGTTCTGTTCATCAGGATCGGATACGCACGCGCCTTGTCTTTCGGCGTGTAGACGATGGTAAAGAGCTTTATGCCATCACGCATCGGAATCTGGTACTCGGCTTTGTCATAGTTCGCACGCATAAAAACCGAATCCTGTTTTACATCCTGTGAGAGGCCGGCCTGTACCGACGCTACGATGAGCAGGCAAATGAAAATTAACCGCATGAGCTTAAAGTTTAAGCGGAAAAGATATGCGATTTTTCGCGAATTGGGCAACCTAAATGACAGCACGGGGTCTCGTGTTCAATGAACGGAGAAAAAAGAAAGCCCGTCTCGCGACAGGCTCCTTCCAACTGATAGACAAAAAAACCGTTATGCGAAAGCGATCAGTCCCTGATACCAGCAAGCTTTTTCCAGTCCTGGTGTCGCAGGTCGATGCATGCGCTCATTTTTTCATAGTTCTCCCACGAATCCGTCACGTGGTAAATTGAAGGGAGACTTTTTACCAGGTTTTGCTGATAGTCGTGGTGGTAAAGACCGCCGCCGTAGTAATAATATGTGAAGAGATTTCCGCGTTCGGAGAAGAGCTCGTAACCCAGGTAGCCATCCCATAGCTCGCTGAGTATCGTACACGATATCTCGCGGCGTTTGAACCGGAAGATCTGATTGGACGCCTCGTCCTCGTAATATTCGGAATACATGTCTTTGTCGATGACCCAACCCAGGTACATTCCGATATGCACGTAGGCTTGTTCAATGGGAAGGTTCTTTGGAAAATTTCCTAGAAAATGCGTCTTGGCATTGTCATAGATACTTTTTTTCGCTTCCGTCATCGCAACCATAGGCACCGTTTTAATGAATAGTGCTCCAGCGGCCCGTTACCCCCAAAAGAAACTCAAAAAATGTTCATCTTTTTTGCCCGAAGGCCTATTCGAAGGCATTTTTCTCCCGTGGAATGTGTGTTGCAGATCCTGAACAATAATTGTTAATTGCCGTTTTCGCAGGATAGTGACGCTTTCACCCGAGCGCCCGGCGTCGGCGGCCGATCCGGCGATGTAAACCCTGAATCCCGAATTTGTGGCCTGGACACGTGAAATTGGTATAACGGAAGTTGTCTTCATAGCTGGTTTTCTTGGCCTGTATCTGCTGTATCTGGCACGCGTAATCCGCGTCGCGCGGCAACTCAATACCTCTTTCGCCAATGTTTTCGTAAAACTGGTTATCCGAAGCGCCTACTTTCTGCTTATTATGGTCGCCCTCCTCGGACCGTCGTTCGGGGGATCTCAAAAAGAAGTAGTCGCTGTCGGTAAGGACATTGTGATTTGTGTGGACCTCTCCCGTTCTATGGATGCCTTTGACATTCAACCAACGCGACTCGAGAAGGTCAAATTCGAAATGAAACGAATCATTAATGCGTTCAGCTCCGACAGGGTCGGGCTTGTGATCTTCTCATCAGAGGCATTTATGCAGTGCCCCCTCACCTACGATCAGAATGCCCTGAATCTCTTTATTGACGCGATGAATTCGACGCTCGTTCCGAATACGGGTACGGACTTCAGCCCGGCACTAAAGCTTGCACTTAAGAAGCTCGAGGACGAGAACGACGGGCCGGCCACACGCGCGAAATCGAAGATCATTATTCTTATCAGTGACGGTGAAGATTTCGGAGAGGCCCGGAACGAGGCACTTGACGAAATCAGGGATCGCAACATCCGCCTTTTCACGCTGGGAGTCGGAACCCGTGAGGGCGGTAACATTTATGTGGGGAACAATCTGAAAAAGGACCGGTCCGGCAACGTTGTGGTTACCCGCCTCAACGATGAATCGCTTACGGAACTCGCTCAGAAAACCGAGGGCCGCTATTTTGAGATCAACGAGTCGCGTAACGATGTCAACCGGCTCATCAACACGATTTCGGGAATTGAAGGCGAATTGCGCGGGTCGCGGCTTGTGGACGTTACCGCCAACAAATACTTTTATTTTCTGCTTGCAGCAGCCTGTCTGATGCTGCTGGATGCGTTCATCAACCTGCGGGCAATCAGAATATGACTTTAAATACAAGATTGATCGGACCTGTCATCGCTTTAATCGCCTGCGTTGCATTGCTAGTGGTCGCTTACTTCTTTCTCCGCGATAACAACATTGGCCGGGCAAACAGACTTAAGGAAAAGGCAAGAGATGAATACTTCGCGCGGGAGTACCTTAGCGCATACAAGACCTATCGCGCACTGATGGATACGACAAGCAGCTACGGCGAAGGCGTAATGATAAATTACGCAAACGCAGCTTTTATGTCGTCAAACATTCTCAAGGGCGGGTTTTATGGCCGCGGACAGGGACCTGCACTCTCGGATACGATCCTGAATCAAATGGCGCAGGAAAGCCAGCTGATGTATTCCATTCTAACCAACGGCACGGACAAAAAAATCGCGTCAATGGCATTCAATCAACTTGGATATAGCACCGTTAAGGGCGCGCCGGCACCGGAGGAGAACGCAAACAGCGACTCTGTTTTCCTCATCGCCCTGCAAAATTTCCGTAACGCTTTGAAGCGCAATCCTAACAACGACAGCGCACGTTATAATTATGAACTTTTGAAAAAAGTTCTGGGTTATCCCGAAACTGTGATGAACCAGACGAGGTCGCTTGTGGCACAGAAGCGGTATATCGAAGCTGCAGATCTGCTTGAGCGGTCAATGGAGAAAGACATCAGGCTTGCAAAGCAAAAGGAATACCTGCAACGGATAAAGGCTGTCGCCGGTATTGACACAACATATCGCAGACGAATATGAAATTGACAATAGTACTTTTTTTCCTTGCACTACTGCCATCGTTATGCTTTGGTCAGGGCAGCCAGGCAGAACTGAAATTCCATGAAGGATCCAACCTGTACATCAACGGAAATCCTCAGCAGGCGCTTTCGGCAGTTCAGGAGGGCCTTAAGGCTGAACCCGGTAACCGGAAACTGCAGGCGCTGAAGAAACTTCTGGAGGATCAGAAAAAAGAGGAAGAGCAAAAGAAGAAGGAAGAGCAACAGAAGAATCAGGATAAGAAGGATCAGCAGAACAAGGACAAGAAGGAACAGGAAAACAAGGACAAGCAGGATCAGCAAAAGAAAGATCAGGAAAAGAAAGAACAGGAGCAGAAGGAAAAAGAACAAAAGGAACGCGAGGAAAAGGAAGAGCAGCAAAAAGACCAGGAAGAAAAGGAACAACAGGAAAAAGAGAAAGACAAGAAAAATTTTGATCCTGAGGTTGAGGATAAACTCAAGGAGATGCAGATCGATCCTGAAAAGGCGAGAATGCTTCTGGAGGCGATGCGTAACCAGGAGATTCAATATCTGCAGCAACGCAAGCGCGAGCAAACCAAACGTCGTGATCCATCCAAGCCGGACTGGTAGCACGGATTCGACCAAAAAAAGAGAGCGTACATTTGAACTGCACGCTCTTTTTTTTATTCGCGGTTTTCGAAAGCAGGATGTAGAAAATCAGAAACCGCAAACTTGAAATCTATTCCGAATCAGCGATTACTTTTCCGGCCAGCTTCCCCAGTTGCTGCAGTGTCCGCCATTGTCAGTCGCCGAAATAGTAGTCTGAACTCCCGAGTATGCGGCATTCATAACGGCGCGTGGTGCAAAGTGAAGCTTATTATTGGCAGCATCCACGAAAGCCTTTCCAAAGTGCGCCTGGCTCAGACCATGACCAGCCTCATGCAATGCGATCGTCTCGACATCATACGTTGCACCATCTCTCCACAGGAACGCATCATTGTAATAGATCTCGCGCCATGCCACGTCGGATCGTCCGTCATTGTTCGTGTCCACAGGATTCCCGTTGCCGTCTGTGAAAACGATCGTAAATGTCACGCCGAGAATGAATCCGCTTCCACCTGGCGCGATAAAGTCGAAGAACTGAGCCGGTAGCCAACCTGCGTGAACGAGATCTGCCGTGTAAGCAAAGCTGCCGCCAAATCCGAGAAGCGCACTGATGTACCCGGTTGAGATTCCGGGGCTGTATGGAACCTTGTTAAGACCGAGTTCGGAACACGTAACGTTATCCCAGGTGCTCATCGCGCGGTCAATGGCCGCGGTCGTGATTGCAACATCAAGATCCGCCGAAGCCCGGGATTCATCAACATAATAGGAAACATCGGGTGTACCATCGAGGCTCAGCTCGGGAACAAAGTCCGCTGAAAGTCTCTTGTTACCAACATCGCTGAAAAACACAGTTCTGCCTACCTGATCGGATTCACCAGCCGTTATGTACTCGGCCATAAGCACGGCGTAATCGCCGCTGTTACCGACCCGGCCGCGCGCGGAGTTACCGCCCGGAAAGTCCATAAAAACAGGAGAATCATCAACAGGTTTTAACGATTGGTTTTGTTCCTGCTCACACGAGAACAGAAGTGCCAGGCCGCAGACCGCAGCCGCTCGATAGTTGAGGTTTAGCATACTAGAGAGTTTAGGATTAATGATTGCCGAAGATAACAGGATACCCTTAACGGAGAATACACACGCAAAAAAATATGTCGACCGGATTTCTTAAGGTTTGAAATCGGAGGGCCGCTTTCCCAGCTGACCGACTGTATTTTGTGGATCAAAAAGGATTTCCTAATCTTACAACACTGAATAATTCATGGCGTACCGACGCCACAATCTAATATGAAGGAAGTATATATCGTATCCGCTGTCCGTACGCCCATTGGAAGTTTCGGCGGAGGACTCTCGTCGCTGTCAGCGATTCAACTTAGTGCCGCCGCGGTTAGTGCAGCCCTCAAAAAATCAGGCGTACAGCCGAATCAGGTGCAGGAGTTGTTCATCGGTAACGTCTTGTCGGCGGGGCTGGGTCAGGCACCGGCGACGCAGGTTGCGAACGCTGCCGGACTTGGTTTTGAGATTCCATGTACACTGGTGAACAAAGTCTGCGCGTCAGGCATGAAAGCGATCATGCTGGGCGCACAATCGATCATGCTCGGGCATAACGATATCGTAGTCGCCGGCGGAATGGAAAGTATGAGCAACGTCCCCTACTACCTGATGAAGGCACGGTACGGGTACCGCTACGGCAATAGTGAATTGATCGATGGCCTCCAGTACGATGGCCTCACCGACGTCTATAATCATTGCGCGATGGGAATTTGTGCGGACAACACCGCCAGAGAAATGAACATTTCCCGTCAGGACCAGGATGCTTATGCCGTGTCGTCGTATCAGCGTTCGGCGGAAGCCTGGAAAGCCGGCAAGTTCAACGACGAGATTATCCCCGTCGAAATCAGGGATCGCAAAGGAAACGTCACACAATTCAGTGAAGATGAAGAATACCGGAATGTAAACTTCGAAAAGATACCCGGACTCAAACCGGCATTCAGCAAAGACGGCACAGTTACAGCGGCCAATGCAAGTACCCTGAACGATGGTGCGTCGGCGCTGGTACTGGTCAGCAAGGAAAAAGCAAATGAGCTTGGCCTCAGGCCCCTCGCCCGCATTCGCGGATTTGCCGACGCGGCCCAGGATCCGATGTGGTTTACGACCGCTCCGTCATTGGCAATCCCAAAGGCTCTGAAACACGCCGGCATCGATCAGCGTAACGTGGATTATTTCGAAATCAATGAAGCGTTTTCGGCGGTGGCAATTGCGAACAACATCAAGCTGGGAATTAACCCTGAAACCGTAAATGTCAACGGAGGCGCAGTCGCGCTGGGCCATCCGCTTGGCGCCTCAGGTGCACGTATCGTAACGACGTTGATCAATGTGCTTAAACAAAACAACGGAAGCATCGGTGTAGCCGGAATCTGTAACGGCGGCGGTGGTGCATCCGCTATGGTGCTCGAACGGATCTGATCGTTTCGATCCACAACATTTCACGAAGGCCGGCGTTCTACAGCCGGCGTCCCTTACTCGGACGCAATGCCAGATGCCTGCGAACTTGTATTTTTGCACCGTGACACGATACGACTCCCCGTTTATGCGTTTGCTCCTTATTGCGATTACCGTTTCCACCGTTTTACCGCTGCGTGCCCAGAACCAGCGTGAAGTTCGCACCTACTACGATCCCCAGAAACAACACGTTCAGGAAATCTATTTTGTTTCCCGTGAG
Organism: uncultured bacterium; assembly: GCA_966673785.1. Classification (GTDB taxonomy): domain Bacteria; phylum Bacteroidota; class Bacteroidia; order Cytophagales; family Cyclobacteriaceae; genus Ohtaekwangia. Next base: position 352 of record CBKWFZ010000183.1, on the reverse strand, counting down.
GACGAAGGGCGTTACGTCGGGAAGTATGTGCGCTATTATGAGAATGGAAACCCGATGGTTGAAGGACAGTTCGACGACGGAAAGAAAAACGGTGTCTTCACCGAATATCATGAGAACGGAAAGCCGGCGCGCACCCTTGTTTTCGTGAATGGTCTCCGGCATGGACCGGTTCAGATCTTCGACGAATCCGGAAAACCGCATCAACGCGCATATTTTCAGAATGACAAGCTTACAGACAGTGTTCAGCTGTTCTTCGACAACGGCACGGTTAAGCGTGAAAGCTATTTCGTGAAGGGAAAGCCGGAAGGCCTGATCAGGGAGTTCTATCCGTCCGGAAAGCTGCAAAAAGAGA
>CBKWFZ010000182.1:0-6960 GCA_966673785.1 uncultured bacterium | reverse complement strand
TGACTGAAGCATTGTTGCGCGTCACCAATAGTATCGGACCATTAGGCGTTTTCAGTATTTCCGAGTCTCTCACTTCGCCCGGAACCGTAATCCCGATCGCAAGATGACTTATATACTCGAATTCTTTGTTTCCTTTTCCCTTAAGAAATATGCCTTTACTTGAATTATAACGGCCGACCTGCGGCTTTAACCGTGAGAGATTACCTCCCATCCATATATCAACAATACCGTCACCATCGAAGTCGTGGATTGTCGACGAACAAACCGGAGTAATCTGCGCATCCGGTGGCAGAGGCCTCAGCTCAAAATTTTCCTGACCATTGTTCCACAATACCGAAGAGGTAAGCACCTCGCATCTGAAACCTATGGAAGTCTTCCTGATATTTTCCGGGATCAGCGATTCATAAGTCTGCTGAGCATACGTTTCGTATTTGAGATTTTTCTTTTTCAGCATCGGTAGCTGCTGAAGCATTTCTCCCTTTGGGGCGAACGGATAAGCTATTGTATCGAGCGGTGGATACCAATTGATGATGAACTCCGTCTTTCCGTTTCCGTCATAATCATTTGTAAACATCGTCAACGGTCGTTTTACCGACGCCTTCAATTTGGAATTCAAGCCCCAGTTTCCGAGAACAAAATCCTCATCACCATCACCGTCAAGGTCACCTGCATCAATACTGTTCCACCAGCCGGACGAGTTGGCTATCGACTCTACGCGCTTAAACGCTCCATTGTCATTCAACGCGATGGTTACGGGCATCCAGTCTCCGACGACCACCAAGTCTTTGTCGCCATCCTTGTCTACATCGGACCATGCCGCATCGGTGACCATTCCAACTCCGCCAAGATTTTCAGGAGTTATGTTGATGAGTTTCCCGGAATCATTTCTAAGCAGAAAACTTTTTGGAACGACTCCATAAGATCCGGGAACAAGCCGACTTCCTATAAAAAGATCCGTAAAACCGTCGCCGTCAAAGTCCGTGGGGACGATGCAGGAAAAATTGCCTACTATTTCATTCAGGTATTCGTCAGTTCTTTTTGTGAAGTTGCCATTCCCGTCGTTCATATACGCACGAAGCCGGAAAAATTCCTGTCCTTTCAATTGATTACCGCCGGCTCCAACAACCAGATCAAGGCTCTTGTCATTATTGAGGTCCATGAACGCGGCGCATGTGCTTTCGAAGAGACTATCTGGACTGAAGACGCGCGTATCCTTCAACCGAAATCTGCCATTCTGATCCTGAATGAAAAGCCGGTCAACGTCTCCACGCGCACCCGGCAGGAAGAAGTCATCGAATCCATCGCCATTAACATCACCGGTGGCGATTCCCGGGCCCTCGGCGGAAAGCATTCTGTGTAAAAGGATCTCCTGGTCGAAGTCGAGATAAATATTTTCCGTATGCGTTGCGGTAACCGGAAGTATTTTGTTACTCACATCCTTGAATATCGGTGCTTCCCTCGGAACCTTCCGCTGAATCAATTGCTGCGATCCTTCTTGAGAAACAGTTACCGTCTTACCAGTTTCGACATTTCTCATCACTGAAACCCGCTTATCCGGCCAAACTACCTTGATGCTATCAAGACGTACAGTCAACCCCGTACCAAATGTGAGATCGGGCTCGACACTACTTTGAAAACCACGCGCGGGAAAATTCTGCATTACCTGGATGGTGTCACCATCGTAGATCGAAACTTCGGCTCCAATACCGAACGGGTTCGAGGAAGTTCCTTTCAGGCGGACTTTCAAAAATTTGTTAGCGCCTTTTTCGCTGCTCGTATTCCGGTAGACAAATGCGGTCATGTTCACGTTGTTTACAACAAGATCCATGTCTCCGTCCTGGTCTAGATCCCCATAAGCCGAGCCGTTGCTGAACGAAGGCTCTCCTAATCCCAATGCATCACTTTTGTTCGTAAACGTCAGGTTTTTTCCATTGACGAAGGCGTAGTTCTTGAGTGGATTGGAGGGTATATGGGGAATAAAATCACGCCAGTCGAATTTTCCCTTTTCGATCACAATCTTTTTCACGTTATCGCGGTCGCTGATAAAGTCCGTGAAATCGACATACATGATGTCCCGTGTGATCCCGTTGCTAACGAATATGTCTTTATAGCCGTCGTTATCGAAATCAAAGATCAGCGCGCCCCAACTCCAATCCGTGGCGGACACACCGGCGAAAGAGGCAATTTCCTGAAAGTCGAGATTGCCGTTATTCAAATGCAGGCAGTTCTGGAGGATCTGATGGTGATAACTGGAACGCAACTTCAGGTTTTCGACATGATAGCCCTCGAATATAGTCATCGCTTTAAGTCGATAGTTATCAGCTGCAAGCATATCGGTTGTGAATATTTCCGGATTTCCATCGTTATTAATATCGGCAATGTCCGCGCCCATGCTGGATATTGAACAAATACTCAAGAGTTCGCTCAGACGCTCCTCAAATTTCCCGTTTCCCAGATTAACATAGAGGTAATCTCGCTCCCAAAAGTCGTTACTGATGTAAATATCCGGAAGGTGATCGCCATTGATATCGCTGACGGAAACCCCCAATCCAAATCCAATCTTACTCGAATAGATACCTGCTTCGAGCGTCACATCGGTGAAGACGCCCCCATCGTTTCTGAAAAGTTTATCGCCGCCGAGGTCATCGACCTCACTTCTCACGTCCTTATAGATCTGGATCTTGGCCGGATTGATAAAACTGTTATTCAGAATATAACAATCGAGATCACCGTCGAGATCATAGTCAAAAAAGGAAGCGTGGGTTGAGAATCCTGCGTTATTAAGATTGAATTCTTTTGCCCTTTCGGTAAACGTTCCGTCCTGATTATTGATAAAGAGTTCATTTTCCTTATTGTCGCCAGCAATATCTCCGGAATTGCAAACATAAATATCCAGCCAGCCATCGCTATTTACATCAGCCATCGTTACGCCGGTACTCCACGCTTTCGTTCCTCCCACTCCCGCTTTTTCAGTGATGTCTTCAAATACAAAGTTTCCCCGGTTCAGATAAAGCCTGTTCGAGCTCATATTCGAGCTGAAATAAATTTCTGGCAGTCCATCGTTATTGATATCCCCTAACGCAACGCCACCCCCATTGTAAAAATTACGATACGTCAGGATGTTGAAAAGTTCTTCATCTTCAACGCTGTTGATAAAATCGACCTTTGACGACTCTGGTGAAACTAACGAAAACAAAGCATCCCCGGCGTCGGGTTGAAGTTTGTCAGTAGTTGAAAGATTACAAGAAGACAACACCAGAAGACATGCTACTGCGCTTGCGAAAACAGACCTCATTTTCCCTGCATTTTTATCTTAATCTTCAATTGACTGATAAATATAGCAATGTTAATCTCAATGACTGTGGCCAGAATCCGGAAATACGTATTAAGCATGCAACGGAATTCACGTCGGGGTTGACTAAGTGAGCGAAATCCATCAATTGTATTAACTACTCGGCCAAAAAAAGAGGCTGTCACAAGGACAGGCTCTTTCATTTTTGGCCAATAGGTCTTAATTCTCGTAGCCTGGATTTTGTTTCAGTTGAGGAACACCCTGAACAGCGCTCAAATCAATTTGATTCTGAGGCAGCGGATACAAATCATGTCTCGGTTCGACATAACCCGTATACCTGTTGTAGTGCGATCTGAACTGTTTTTCGTAATTCACATACGCGTCCATGACCTCTTTGGCAATGCCCCATCTTCTCAGGTCAAAGAACCTGTGACCTTCCATTCCGAGCTCAAGTCTGCGCTCCCAACGAATTGCCTTTCTTGCATACTCGGCGTCCGGGAAGCTTGCGTAGGTTCCAACTTCGTAGTCGGCCCACGTGATGCTTGCGGCATCGATATCGTTGACCCATAAGGTTCCGGTAGGCCCCTGGGCACAATTGCCGGCCCTTGTCCTTACCATGTTCACCAGCTCACGAGCGCGATCCAGGGTACCAGCCTCCACTTCGGCTTCTGCCAGCATCAGCAATACATCGGCATAACGCATCAGGTGAACGTTAATGCCAGACAATTGGGTGTTTGTCCAGCTCACCGTTGACGTTGGATCACTCTGATTATACATGATCTTTTTATTGGAAAACTCTCCGCCATATGATGGGGCGCGAACCCAATCAAGCGAATACGGGATATCCCAATCAAGTACGGGAACACCAAGTCTGGCAACGATGAAGTCGAGACGTGGGTCAACGGGTTCAGTCGTGGCGTCGAGTTTGCCGTTATAAATGTTATCGAAATCAGGCAGACCGCTGTCATCAACCCGGAAAGCGTTCACATAAGCCTGACTTGGCTGTCTGAAACCGCAGCATGCAAACGGGCTGCCGGCATGCGGATAGGTAAGGCGATCACCAAAATTTGAGTTTTCCGCGTCACCGGTTCCATCGTTAATGGAAGCCTGGAATGCAAAGATAGACTCGCGTTTTCCGTCAAAGCCATTTTCTCCGCTATAGGTCCAGAGTGATCGATAACAATCCTGCAGTTCATAAACCCCGCTATTGACCACCTCGTCAAAGGATGCTTTTGCGGCAGCATATTCCTTATTCCACAGCTGCGCTTTTCCTAAGAATGCGAGGGCCGCTCCTTTAGTTGCCCTTCCGACTTGTGGTTGGGTCTCCGGCAATACATCCGCTGCCGCCTGGAAGTCAGCTTTGATATTGTCAATAATATCGATGTACTCACCTGATTCGGTAACATTTGGCTTTTTAAAGAAATTATCCTCTTCGGTGTAGTACGGGACGTGCTTGAACATCTTGTACAAGTCGAAGAAGAAATAGCCTCTGAGGAAGCGTGCTTCTGCTATTGCCTGTGCCTTCACATCCTCATCAACCCCCTGAATCTCGTTAGCCAGTTTTATCGCCGCGTTTGCTCTTGATACGGCCTCATAATCCATTACGAATTTTGCGTTAAACAAGCCTTCAAGAGGAGACCACGTAAATGTTTCGAGGTTTTCCCATTCAACGCCGTCGGTGGATTCGGTCCCTTTATTCGCATCATCAGACATGATGTCACCAAATCCCCAGTTACTTTGTTGTCCGCCCCAAGGGCCGACTCCCCAGTCTGCGTTCCAGCCGTCCAACATTGAATATGCCGATATCAACGCAGCATCAAGGCCCTGCGCACTGCCTAATGTTTCCTGGTTCAATGCGTTTTGAGGTGGCACTTCAAGGAAACTGTCGGAACATCCATATATTCCGACTCCCAGCGCCAGCATCTTTATTATTGCCAAGATTTTCTTCATAGTCGTTTTCATTTTTTGATTGCGATTAGAACCCAAGACTTAGACCAACAGAAAATATTCGCGACGTCGGGTAGCTACCAAGGTCAGTGCCTAAGTACTGGGAGTTGGCATTACCGTCACCAATATCAAAATTCGAAAGCTCGGGATCGATTCCACTATACTTCGTAATCGTAAACAGGTTCTGCGCCTGAACATATACGCGGAGGTTATCTATACGAACCCGACCAAGTGCGCTGGCGGGCACGGTGTAACCGATGGACAGCGTTCTTGCACGCAGGAACGAACCATCTTCAATGTAGTACGAACTCGATACACCAGCGGCCGCGTTATTATCTTCTGTGAGTGCAGGTAATCTGGCATCTGGTGTTTCGGGTGTCCAGGAGTCCGTCAACATTTCCTTGCTGAACCCTGAACCCCAACGTCCGGTCTCATAGTAGTAGCGCTGGTAGTTGAATATATCGTTGCCAAGTGATGAGAACAAAAACATGTTGAAGTCAAAGTTCTTATAATTCAGGCCGAGATTCAAACCCAAAACGAGGTCGGGGTGCGGATTACCAATTATACTGCGGTCATTAGCATCAATTGAACCACTGTCGTCGATATCGGCAAATTTCCACCCGCCCGCGAAGTTTGCTCCGGAAATATTATTCTCCGGAAGCGCTGCAGCTTCGGCGTCGCTTCTGATCGGTCCGAGATAAGTCAGTCCGTAAAACGAAGCCATAGGAGAGCCGACATAGTTTCTTACATAGTCCGCAAAACCATCCGCTCCACCCGAATTAAAGAATGCAAGCTCATCGGAGATTCTCGTGATCGTATTCTTATAGTGGGTTGCATTCAAGTCAACATTGAAAGCCAGGTCAGGCGTGATATTGCCTCTCCACCCGATTCCAATGTCGATTCCTTTGTTCTCCATTGCACCGATGTTCTGGTACGGAGCAGCAGCTCCACCGCTGGTGGCAGGAAGTGAAGGATTGAACAGCAGGTCGTCGATCTCACGCTTATAGACATCAATCACGACACTTAGCTTGTCATCAAACAATGAAAGGTCAATCCCAACATTGGTTGTTCTGTTTGTCTCCCAACCGAGGGCAAGGTTTCCACGTTGCGTCAGATTGTAACCCGTCGCTAAACTGTTGTTGCTACCGTTGATATCGTAGAAACTCACACCTGTTCCACCGCCGTACACGTCGAAAACACGTCCACCGGGAACATTGTCATTACCTGTTTCACCGTATCCAACGCGCAGTTTCAAATCGCTGACAAAGTCGACACCTTGCATGAATGACTCAGAGGAAATTCTCCATCCAACACTGGCTGCGGGAAAAACACCCCAACGCTTATCTGGTCCGAAACGTGAGGACGCATCTCTGCGGACCGTAGCGCTGAACAGGTATTTGTCATCGAACGTGTAGTCCACCTTTCCGAACATACCCACCCTGGTCCACGGGCTCGCGTTACTACTAACGCTTCTGGAGGCCGGGTCGGCAAGCGCGGTGTTGAGGTACCATGCATTGATGTTCGTCGTAAAATAGTTGGACATACCGCCCTGGAGCTGCTGCCATCTGCCCGATCTGGATTCATAGCCGAGCAACGCGGCGACCTGATGTTTATCAGCGATCGTCTTATTTAGCTCGAGTGTGTTACTCCACTGCCATGTGAAGTTCTGCTGCCAGTTTTCATTGAAGCTATTGTTCGCAGTAGGCTCGCGTCTTTCGTGT
>CBKWFZ010000181.1:0-6975 GCA_966673785.1 uncultured bacterium | reverse complement strand
AGATCACTGCTACCGGCGGTGGGGAAAAAGCGCAGTACTCTCTGGGTTTGCACTACTTTGGCCCGGATGGTATCTACAAATACACCAACTTTAAGCGGTATTCGCTTCGCGCAAATACGAAGTTTAATCCCGTTAAGTTTCTGACAGTTGGACAAAATCTTCAGGTAAGCTTCACGGATCAACGCGGTGGAAGTGGCAATCCTCAGGATTTGGGCGGAGGTCTTGATTTCTCAGGCGAGGGAAATGCCTGGGCGCAGGCATACCGGATGGTTCCCTATATCCCCGTATATGATATCAACGGTGGATGGGGCGGTAACGGGATAGGCGAATCCGGTAATGGTACCAATCCTGTAGCCGCACTATGGCGCGGACGGAACAATAAGTTCGCAGGGTGGAATATCCTTGGTAACATTTATGCCCGGGTAAATTTCTTAAAGAACTTCACGGTTGCGAGCTCCTTCGGTGTCGATCAGCGCGTGGGTAATGGTTCCGCCTTTACATACATCACTTACGAAAGAGCCGAGAACCAGAAGAACAACAACTTCAACGAGTTCTTCTTCCGCGGAGGTACCTGGACCTGGACGAACAGCTTGCAATACGCCAACAAGTTCGCGGATAAGCACGACGTTCAGATCTTCCTCGCAACGGAGTCGGTGTTTGAGCAATTCAGAAGCCTCAGCGCTTCGCGCCAGGATTACGATTTCAGCAGTGAAGATTTTGTGTCGATCAGTTCGGGAAAGAACCTTCCGCAGAACGGCGGAGCTCCGTCAACGCCGCGAGCACTTTACTCCGTATTCGGTAAGGCGCAGTATCAATTCGATGATCGCTATCTCTTCAGCTTCACACTTCGTCGTGATGCATCGTCGGCTTTCGGTCCCGAGAACAGAGAAGCGATATTTCCCGCTGTTGGTGCAGGATGGAGAATTTCCGAAGAGGAGTTCATGACTGGCCTCAGCTGGGTAACCGAACTGAAGCTGCGTGGAGGCTGGGGACAAATGGGAAGCCAGCGAAATGTGCCGACTACCAACGCATATTCCTTCTACACGGCAAACATCAACTCAACCGCTTATGACATCAATGGAAATAACGGTGCCGTTGCAATCGGCTATCGTCCTGCGGTGGTTGGAAATCCAAGCACAAAATGGGAAACAGCGACGATGTTTAATATTGGACTTGATGCAAGCTTGTTTGACGACAAACTGAATTTTACGATCGAGTATTTTGACAATACCACGGAAGATCTCCTCGTTGGCCGTCAACGGAATGGTATTGCACCTGTCGCGCAACAACCCCTCATCAATGTTGGAACAATGTCCAATAAAGGAATCGACGGAAGCGTTTCAACGCGCGGCGATTTTGGATCATCCGGAATTTCCTATGATGTGGCTTTAAATATCACCCACTACAAAAACAAAGCAGAGAAGCTTGATGCGGAAGGCGTTGCCTTTTTTGAGCAAGGCGCCGGTCGTCTCAGTCCCGTTCAGCGCACAGAGGCAGGCCAATCCCTGTCGACGTTCTGGGGCTACCAGATTGACGGAATCTTTCAGTCGCAGGCTGAAGTCGACGCGCATGCCGACATGCCTTACAAAAGGGTTGGTTCCTGGAAGATCCGGGATATCAATGAGGACGGCGTGATCGACAGTCAGGATCAGACTTATCTGGGAAATCCTATTCCAAAGTTTCAGCTTGGAACGGACATCGTGCTCAAATACAAGGGATTTGAACTCAATGCGTTCTTCTTCTGGAATTATGGTAACAAAGTGTACAACTACACCAAGTACTGGACCGATCTGAGAGGTTTTGTCGGTGGTGTGAGCGAACGCGTGCTTTCGGATTCATGGAGTGAATCGAATACCGGTGGTACTCTCCCGATCATCAATGCGAATGACACGTATTCGAATTCCATCTCAACAAGCTATTACATCGAGGATGGATCCTATTTCCGTCTGAGACAACTACAGCTGGGCTATACATTCCCTGAGTCAATGGTCAGCAAGATCGGACTTGGTCGCGCGCGCTTGTATGTGCAGGGTCAGAACCTGTTCACGGTGACGAACTACTCCGGCCCGGATCCGGATATCAACATCCTCGGTGGCGAGCTATCAATGGGTGTTGATCAGTTCAGAACACCATCGCCTGCGGTTTATATTGTAGGTGCTTCTATTGGCTTCTAAATCAAGAGACATTATGAAAAATACGTTAAGAATATTGATTTTGACCGTGGTCTTCACTTCCGGGATCGTGCTGTCGTGCAGTGACGAATTCCTGGACAGGCCACCGCTCGGCGCAATTTCGGAAGTATCGCTGGCCAACAAGGCTGGTGTGGAAGGATCGCTGATCCAGGCTTACCGAACCCTCCGGGGTGCGAACGTTGCCGCATGGTACACAAGCCCATGGAACTGGGCGTGGGGAAGTATTCGCTCTGAAGAGGCGTACAAAGGGTCTGAAGCTCCAGACCAGGGCCCTGAGTTAAACCCGGTGGAACGTTATGCAATTCTTCCAAATCACGGCCCTACATTGAACAAATGGACGGCATGCTATGACGGCGTTGGCATGGCGAACACAACGCTGAGGCTATTAGCGGCGGCGACGGATATGACCGATGCTGAAAAGCTTCACGTGGAAGCGCAGGCACGGTTTATCAGAGGATTTCACCATTTTGAAGCAAAGCGGAATTTCAACAAGGTTCCGTACGTTCCTGAAACGGCAATCACAACGGAGGATTTTCGTTCCATTTCAAATGACGGTGATATCTATCCGCAGATTGATGCCGACCTCCAGTTCGCTTATGACAACCTGCCAGAGACACAAGCTCAAACTGGTCGCGTCAACAAGTACGCAGCCGGGGCTTTTCTTGCCAAATCGCTGCTGTATCAGAAGAAGTATGGCGAAGCACTTGCAATCTTCAACGATCTGATTGCCGATGGAATGACTGCGTCCGGTGAGAAGTACGGGTTGCTCGATAAGTTCTCGGAAGTGTTCCGCGGTGCCAATGAAAGCAGCAAAGAGGTGATCTTTGGTGTGCAGGCTACAGTCGGTGATGGTACGGGTGGTGCAAACAGCAACCTGGAAGGTGAACTACCGAACCCCCACAACGATGGTCCTGGCGGGTGCTGTGGCTTCTTTCAGCCTTCGCAAACACTTGCAAATTCGTTTAAGACCACTGCGGCCGGATTACCAGATCCCAATCCGCATGCTACGAATATGATTCAGCACGAAAACGATCCTGCAAACTTCCCGTATAGGGGTATGGTTGATCCGCGCCTCGACTGGACAGTTGGCCGTGTCGGAGTTGAATTCCTCGACTGGGGTCTTGCCAAATCTTCCTGGATACGGAATCTGCCCAATGGGGGACCATTCCTGCCCAAGAAAAATATTCATACGGAGGCCGAAGTTGGTTCTTACCAAATTTCCGGCGGATGGGGTCAGCCAACCTCCGGACGAAACATCATCGTAATGCGTTATGCTGATCTTCTTCTCATGGCGGCAGAATGCGAAATTGAAGTTGGTACACTGGAAAAGGCACGGGAGTACATAAACCTCGTCCGGGCAAGGGCGGCAAACCCCGATGACTTCGTTCAATCTGGTGGCGTGGATGAGGCTGACTACACCATTTCGACCTATCCGAATCCGTTCGCCAATAAGGACGAAGCGCTCGCAGCAGTCCGGAAGGAGCGATTGCTGGAGCTCGCGATGGAGGGCCACCGTTTTTACGACCTGGTTCGCTGGGGTATTGCAGGAACTGTGCTGAACGAATACATTACACGTGAATCCGCAATCAGAACACACCTGGACGATGTAGTGTTTGAAGAACCAGAGGACCTTTATCTGCCGATACCGGAATACGTCGTGTCACAAAGTGGTGGCGCGATTACTCCTTGACGAACCCGCCGGATAGTATTCCTATAAATTTGAGATGATATGCAAAGAGATTACCGGACACGGTAATCTCTTTGCTTTTGTAGGAAATTCACAACCGGTTTCTGTAAGCGATCCAATATTTCGGATCGAAAACTGACATCCGGTGAACATAGTCAGGTTTGCAACGGCAACGCTACCTGCGTGTGGTGTTTTCAAGTAATTGAAGGCTTAACGGTGCGCGTCGCCAGCGTGAAAAGACAGAATCCGGTGTGCCGATATTGAAATTAAGTGCCCCAAGTATAATGTCGTGATCGTTGTCCTGGTCGAAGTCGCCGGTTTCCATTACGATCCATCTTCCGTTACCAAAAGCCGGTGAAGAATGGCGGATAAATGTTTCGCCCGTATTTTCAAAATGGACAAAACTCTGTTGAGGAAATTTGTTGAAATCGGGAAAATAGGCAATGGCTGCGATATCAATGTCTCCGTCGTCGTCGAAGTCTTTCGCCGATGCCTGAAAAGCGCCGGGCATCGGCAGGAAAAATTTTTCCGTAAAATTTAACTGACCGTTATTCCGATACACCCGAATCCCATGATATGGCTTTAATACATTCGAAAAATCTGCGTTGTCTCCATTGCAATACAAAATGTCCTCCAAACCGTCGCCGTTCATATCCACCAGATCGAAATAGCTGGATCCATAGACGGGAGGGAACTGTAAGAGAATGCTGGAACTGAACGTAAGGTTCCCTTGATTTTCGAATAACGTAATCTGCTCATTTCCCTGCGTGATCAGCGCAATGATATCCAATAACCCATCGCCGTTAACGTCGCGCAAAACAGTCCGCCTTGTTCCCGGAAGGTGGTGAATGTAGTGACGAACAAAACCGTTACCGATGTTCTCAAAAAGCAGGAGGCTACCGGTGAAATTGCCGAAACAGGAAATCAGAATGTCATTGTCTCCGTCACGGTCGAGGTCGCCATGCGTCATATGAACCGGTCGTTTCAGAGAATCGATTAATACTGATTTCCGCTGTGAAGATAGCACGAATGCCGTGAGATTTCCGTTTGATAAATCATTTGGATCCATTTTACCCATTTGAAGGACATGAACTGAGTCCGCCGTCAAAGACGTATAATCGGAAGGCGGACTCGAAAGTATCACAGAGTCAGTAACAGAAAATTTCGCATTCAGCAAGTAGAGCTTTGATCTGCGGGTCCCGATGATCATCCTTGAGAACGCAGTATCGTAATGCACCAATGTTACCAGGGGAGGAATCTTTGTTTCAGGCGTGGAAAGCGTAAATGACTCAAGCCGCCGGTCTGCGGGCATGTTGGTGATCACTAACTTTTTGGGCGCGTTTTCCAGGTAATACCGCTCAATCCGTTTCCATTCTTCTTCAGTGATTAAACCATTCGGAATCGCCGTTGCGACCGTGGTTATCTCGGCTGATGGAATGCTCCAAAGCCTGGTCGGGTCAAGCCCCATCCGGAATTTCATCTCGGGCAAGACGCCGGACGCCCAGGTTGCACTGTCGAGAAGGGATGGATCCGGAGGGAGGTGACAGGAACCGCACCGGGTTTTTGCCAGCGACTCATCGCTTTTTTTTCCGCTACATGAGACGAAAAACTCCGCTCCGACAATCAGGATCAGAAAGTACCGCAGAAAGCGTTTGAATGAATACCTCAAATAACGTCGTTTTGGAACTCGGGAACTTTGATCGTCAGATTGCATTCCGTGTTTATTTTCTCAATCAGATATCGCGATAGAATTGGCGAATGAACTTCCTCATGCTGATGCATAAAGAAGAAAATCTTTTCCACGCCCGCGTCAATCCATTTCCCGATCCGGTTTACCCACGCGTCTATGCGCGTATAGTCAGACGGATGCAGACCGTTCCCTACAAAGCGGATGAAGGTCTGGTTGTTCGTCATGCGCATGTGCAGACAATCCCTGCGTCCTGCGGCGTCTGTAATGACGAAGCCTGCGCGATGTTTGTGCAGAACCTGGCTAAGGGCGTCTAGCGATTCAGGGCGGAACCATTCAGGATGGCGCACCTCTACGAATACATTGAATTCCTCCGGGAGAGACGTCAGGAACTCGTCGACGTTCTCAAGCGTCTTGGGCGCCATGCCCGGATGCAACATCAGGAATAACGGTCCAAGTTTGTTGCCAAATCCGGCAACGCCCTGCAGGAACCTGTCTGTCGCTTCCGCTGCATTTTTCAGACGGCGAATGTGGGTGATGCTTTGCGAGACTTTCGGACAAAAAAGGAAACCTTCACCAACTTTTGCACTCCATGCCTCTGCTTGTTTCCGCGAAGGTATTTTGTAAAATGTTGCGTTGAGCTCGACGCTGTTGAAATTTTTCGCGTAGTGAGGGAGAAAATCTTCCTCCTTTGTTTTGGGTGGGTAGATCGTGCCGACCCAGTCCTTTCGTCCCCACTTGGCGCAGCCAATATAAACAAGTGTTTTGTTTGTCTTGTCTGCCCCGGTCTCGATGCCGGGATGATCGTTGGGAAGAGAGAAGTCAACAGCTTCAAGTTCGTCTGGTTCTAATCGGCCAAATTCCATTTTGAAAAGATAGTTGACTGGCGGTGAAAATCAAACTTATTCCCCGCCAGTGACGCTGGCTAAACCTTTTTAAGATTCATCTCGAAGAATTTCATCCACCGGTTTCCGTCCGCGGAATACTCTCCAATCTCGACCCAGGTATTGTTTACATGATCGATCGTGATGGAATAACGGATCTTTCCGCCCGGCACATCAAATCCCCATTGATATTTTCCTTCGCCCGCGACGTGAAACCACGCAGCGGAACTTCTCCCGTCGACGAGGTACGTTTGAAATTTGTACGCATTGGTAGACTGATCGAAGTTGATTACACCGAATGCGTGATGAACGACGGTATCTTCATTGGTTGCCGGGTTTCTTCTTGTTCCGATTCCCTCGACAACTACGATTGTGCCATCTAGTTTGCGACTGATGTATTCGTTTACACTGGATTTTTCCGGTTCACCCGGACCGCGTTGTATCGAACCTTCGCCTTGCCAATGACCTTCCCAGTGACGAAAGACTTCCATTGGCGATGTAGTAGTGGTGGAGGTGTTTGTCTGT
>CBKWFZ010000180.1:0-6981 GCA_966673785.1 uncultured bacterium | reverse complement strand
GCCCGCATTGATGGCTGGGCGGTAGGCATCGTTGCCAATCAGCGTAAAGTGGTTAAGACGAAAAAAGGAGAGATGCAAATGGGCGGTGTGATTTATAGCGACTCCGCCGACAAGGCAGCGCGGTTTATTATGAACTGCAATCAGCGTCGAATCCCCCTGTTGTTTCTGCAGGACGTGAGCGGGTTTATGGTAGGCAGTAAGGCGGAACAAGGAGGGATAATAAAAGATGGCGCGAAGATGGTCAATGCAATGGCAAATTCCACCGTACCAAAGTTTACGCTTATCATTGGCAATTCATATGGCGCCGGCAATTACGCCATGTGCGGCAAGGCATATGATCCCCGGCTGATCTTCGCGTGGCCTACGGCGCAGATCGCAGTAATGAGCGGATCGTCTGCGGCAAAGACGCTGCTCCAGATCCGGGTTAATACACTTAAGGCGCAGGGGAAATCGATATCCGCCGAAGAGGAGGCCGCTATTCTCAAGGAGATCACCGACCGCTACAATGAACAGCTTAGCCCCTATTACGCCGCATCGCGACTTTGGGTTGACGGCATTCTTGATCCGCTTGAGACACGTAAGGCTATATCAATGGGCATTGAAGCGGCGAATCATGCGCCCGTTGACAGTTTCAACGTCGGCGTAATTCAGACGTAACGGTCAATAAGGCCTGCTGCTGGAAAAACAATTCAAAACCCGTTATATTTCAACCAATAGACAGGACGAGTATGAATGAAACGGAAATAAAGGCACTGGTTTCTCTTCTGGATGACGAGGATGCACAGATAATCTCGCACGTGGAAGAGAAGATATTGTCACTGGGAACGACCATCATTCCCTTTCTCGAACAGGAGTGGGAAAGCAACTTCAACCCGCAGGTGCAACGACGAATTGAAGAACTGATCCATACGCTTCAGTTTGACCTGCTTAAGGAACGTATCCGTGAATGGCACGGTTCAAGCGATCACGATCTGATTACCGGTATGTGGCTTGTTGCTACCTACCAGTACCCCGATCTTGAACTCCTGAAACTGAAGCAGGAACTTGAGCAGATATACTATGAGACGTGGCTCGAATTTAAACCGGATCTCTACCCCTTCGACCAGGTCAAGATCATCAATGGCGTGT
Source organism: uncultured bacterium (assembly GCA_966673785.1). GTDB lineage: Bacteria > Bacteroidota > Bacteroidia > Cytophagales > Cyclobacteriaceae > Ohtaekwangia. Next base: position 5,853 of record CBKWFZ010000180.1, on the reverse strand, counting down.
TCTTCAATAAACTCCGGTTCGGAGCGAACACAAAGAATTTCCATTCCCCCGGAAATTCCATGATAAACGTAGTATTGGAAACAAAACGGGGTAATCCCATTACGCTTTGCATTCTGTACATGCTTGTTGCTCAGAAGCTGAAATTGCCCGTGTACGGTGTGAATCTTCCAAACTTATTCGTGCTGACGTATAAAGACGAAGTAAATACCCAGTTTTACATTAACGCGTTCAACAAGGGTTTGATCTTTTCCCGGCAGGACATTGAGAACTACATTAATGAGCTGCACCTCGCACCGCAGTCGTCTTTCTTCGAACCCTGTTCAAACCTCGACATCATCCGGCGTGTTTTTCGTAACCTGATCATGTCATTCGATAAAATGGGCGAACACGCAAAGGCTGAGGAGGTAAAGGAATTGCTGCTTATCATCGCCGACGGCGGCGATTTGGGTGTCTGAGGACAATTCGCACCCTCCTGTCCGTACATTCTCATGTAAGGTGAGAGGTCTTTTTGACCTGTGATAATTTGGCCAGCGACCGTATCTTTAACATTTAATCACAGCCTTATGAGACTGACCTTACTCTTCCTGTTCATGTCGTATTCCCTCGTCGCGCAGGAGTTCTCTCCACGCTACGAGCTGATCAAGATGGACAAGACCGTAAACACCTTCCACCATGAGGCGGCTCCCGTGATCTCGCCGGATGGGCGTACATTATATTTTTTCGTTCAGAATCATCCTGAGAATACAATGGGCAAGGACGACACGCAGGATATCTGGGTGTCACGAAAAGACGAGAACGGCGTGTGGAGCCCGGCCGAACATCTCCGGAATCCATTTAACATACATCAGTCGAATCAGGTCTTCACCGTTTTTGAGGATGGAAGTCTTTTTATTCGCGGCGGACGTACCAAGGGGGAAAAGGGCTTCTCAATGGTCACAAATAACTCCCTTCGTGAAATCGAGGTTGTCGGATTCAAGGACATGAACAAAGGCCGCTTCTATGGCGCCAGCATGTCGGCTGACATGAAGCACATCATTCTGTACTTTAGTGAAAAACCGAATAGCCCGATCAGCAGTCTGTATTCGAGCCACCTGCAATCAGACGGATCGTATAGTAAGCCGGAACTGTTGAAGATATCGTCGAACACCGATGATCTCGGTCCCTTTATCGGGCCGGATCAGAAGACACTTTATTTTGCCAGTGCGCGTCAGGCACCGGGTAGACAGGGACTGACTGACATATACAAAACAACGCGACTGGACGACACCTGGAAGAACTGGAGCACTCCGGTCAACCTTGGAAAACCGATAAACACAAGTGCACTTGATTTTTATTTTACAATTGACAAGGAGGGTAATGTGTTTACCAGCCGCGCGAACAAGGCTATGGAGGGAGGTCAGCTTGATCTGTATATGATGGTGGAGAAAACGTTCAAGGTTGCCGTTACAGGAGTTGTCTTGAATGAAAAGACACAGGAACCCATTGCGGGCGCGAAAGTAAAAATCACCCTGCCTCAAGGCGAACCGGTTACGGTAGATACCGATCAATCCGGCAACTTCAAGACACAGTTTAAAGAAACGTTGAATTATTCACTGAACACGACGGCGACAGGTTTTTTGCCCAAAGATCAGAAATTCAAACTGCCTGAACTGCTTGCGGATACAACGGTGCACATCGAGGTGTTGCTGAAACCGGTACCGAAAGCGTTGGTATTGACGGGGAACATTTATGACAGGAAAACGGATCAGCTCATTGCGGCAAGAGTTGAAGCAACGTTTAAGGGGGACAGGAACAAAATCAGTCTCAACGCGGCGAGGGGAAGTTATGAAAAGGAGATTCCTAAGCTTGGATGGTATATACTCTCCGCCTCCGCCGAAGGTTATCTGACGACAACGGACAGCGTGCACGCCGAACATGAAGATATGACGCCTTTCATTAAAGACCTTTACCTCGCGCCGATCGAGGTAGGCGTAACGGTGCGGCTTAAAAACATTTACTTCGATTTCGACAAAACGACGTTGAAGAAGGAATCGTTTACAGAGTTGAATAAGGTGGTTGAGTTTTTGAACGAAAATTCAACGGTTGAAATAGAAATATCGGGTCATACCGATAGCAAGGGAAGTGACGAATACAACGAAAGCCTCTCACAGGGACGATCACAGGCTGTCGTCGACTACCTGATCAGTCAGGGGATCAGCGACTACCGCCTGAGCGCTCATGGCTACGGCGAATCAAAGCCGATCGACACCAATGATACCGATGAGGGTCGGGCGAACAACCGCCGCGTTGAATTTACGGTGCTGAAAAAATAGGCTACTCTTCAACCATCTTGTTCTGACGAACCGTGAGATACTCTTTCATGAGTGTCAACGTTTCGTCAACATCTTTCGCGACGAGAATCCGGTATGTGCCGATGTTCTTGAAAAACCGGATTGTTATTTCGTCCTGGTTAAGGAGAATGATTTTTTTGTTTGACTTAATGGCAAGGGCAACCTCCGACGCTGTTCCCGCGGCCATTCCCAATACAACGATGATGTGGCTCGACAGAACGCTTAAGTAGTTCCTTCCGCTGCCCATTCCTGTTACGATGCGTATGTCTGCGTTCTCCGATGCAAGCTGCTCATTTCCGTCGGGAAGAATGCCGATGGTCAGGCCGTTGACATCGCGGGCGCCCTTCATGGCTGCATCCATGACGCCGAAACTACGGCCTCCCGTCAGAACGACCCAGCCTTGCTTCGCAATAGCCCGTCCGAGTTCGAAAGCCATTTCATTGTCTTCGGGAGTAGCACTTTCGCCCGGCCCCATCACACCGACAATAATTTTCCGCGCCATAAGGTTAATTGATTTAACCGCAATTTATACAGGGTAATGATAGTCGCAAGCACTTAAAGATCAAATTCTGTCTCGCAGTCCAAACAATAGTGTTTTTTTGACAATTGTAAGAAAAAACGCACCACAACGCCTGGATTGAGCGGGTCGCCGGAGATGTTGAGGATCCGGCGCGACTGGCAATTCGGGCACACGGGAAGGTCATCATCCTCTCCGGTACCTGATGAGACGGTGCTCAGAATTTCAGCAACACGCGCGCGATCCTGTTCGAAAATGTGAAGATGGATCCCCCCTGAGAGCAGATGGGTGGTCAATGCCGTAAGGTTTTCACCGGTCAGAAAACAAGGAATTCCATATGCGTCAAGTTTCGACTTGATAATGTTTGCTTCAATCAGCGTATTGAAGGTATAAGCTACTACAATGGAATCCTCTTTATCCATGATGCTTGTAACACGACTATTCCGGAATAGATTTCCGGCTTTCGGCCTCCGGAATGAGGTCATGGAAGTCATGCCGAAAACAATCCGGCGTTGATGAATTCCAGGAGCCTCGTTCGGGATTTCAGGCCAAATACCGAAAACATAGGAAAATAGCGTTCCGGCATCGGAATGACAAGCTTATGCGATGTGCAGATCGGCGACCGTGACCGATTTCTTTGATCGAACCAGAAACGGCTTCAGAAACGAAATCGTCGGTCTACCAGGCTAATTCGGCTTTCCGGCGGTAGTGCCTGATTCGGCATTGCACGCGGCAGAAAGTTGGTCTCGGAGCAGATCAGGCTGCCGTGAATTCGGCGAAAATTTCAAGCTTCACTTCGTCGCTCACAACAACGCCACCTGCTTCGGTCAGGCCGTTCCATGTGAGACCGAAATCTTTTCGGTTAATCTTCCCTGTGATTTCGAATCCGCTCACTTCACCGCCTCCGAATCCCTTTACGATGCCATTATGAGTGACATCGAGCTTAATGGGGCGTGTATTACCACGGATGGTAAGATCGCCTGCTACAGCATAATCGTTCTCCGAAACCTTGGTAATTGATTTGGAACTGAAGGTCAGCTTCGGGTGATTAACGGCATCAAAGAAGTCGGGCGACTTAAGATGTCCGTCGCGTTGCGCATTCTTTGTATCAATGCTATCCACATCTGCTTCGAACGAAATGTGTGCGTTTTCGAGGCCTCCCGTTCCGTTTGCGATCGTTGCCTGAAATTGATTAAAATGTCCAGTGACCGTCGAAACCACGAGGTGTTTCACTTTAAACTTCACTTCTGAGTGAGCGGGGTCGATTTTCCAGTTTGCCATAATTACTAAATGGTTATAAAATATGTTATGATGATTATTGTATATACAACGATTATAAATGCAAAAAGTTTACGGGAACCGGGAAAATCTTTGATCGCATGAATAGGGTATTTGCTGCGCGTGATCGGAAAAGATGCTTAAATTTCTTTGTCCAAGACATCGACCATGCGTTTTTGTGTGTTTTTAATCGTTTTCTGCACTCCGCTGCCAGCTATCGGCCAAGGTATGACGCCTCACAAATCTCTGAACAACTTTGCGGCGTACGCTAATCAGTCTGCGGAGGAACTGACCACATTGTTTTCTGCGGTCGTCAGATACTATCCGGAAGCGAATTCAAAGCAGTCGTTCCGGGTTGTCCGGTTCAGTTGTCCGGTAGATATGGAGGACTATTATCTCAAGACTGCACGGGATCAGCAGGCTGGGCTCGGAAATTCGCGCACGTCGGTGATGAACGCATTCGAGGCGTTGGTTGCCGCTGCGACAGAGCTGGACCGAAAGTGCAAGACGTTGGACACCTATCATCAGCTTGAGGACTATAAAAAGGACGGCTATGCCGGCGGCAGAGCGTTAGCCGTAGATATGATTCCGCTTTTCTTGTCATATCACGAAAAACAAGATGCGCTTGACAAACAACTCCGTGAAGCCCGGAATCTTTTGTATAAATCTGCACACCCCTATGACGCTGCCCTTGCCGCCATCGCCGTGCAGCTACAACGGGAAAAGAACTTCCTGGATAATTTCTCTTATAATATGGAGGAGTCGATTCATACAGGCTGGCCATCCGCGATGTTTGAGCGCGGTATTCTCGAAACGGATGCGGAGATACGAAAGCTTGAGGCTTTAAAAGTCTCCTTTAAATATCCGGCATCAAGTCAGTGGCCGTTGATCATTGAAGGCTTGAAGTCGATGCTGGACGTTAAACGCAGCGCAATTGATAACTATAACCACGAAGCGCGTCAGTCCGATCGTCATGGCAATGCGGTTTACATGGACTTGATCAACTACTATAATGGCGTCCTTGTATCACACTACAACGCGCTGCTCGATTATGCGGCGAATGACGGCTATCATGGCGTGAAAGCTTTTCGGTACGTTCCCCGACCAGATAAAAGGGAAACGCCGCAGCGCGAGGAAATTAAAGTGGTGCCATTTACCGATACAACGGTTCCCCTGCCTGCGGTACCAAAGAACGGCTCTGCCATTTCGGCCGCTGCCTTCGAATCATTGGAAAACTATGTCGTCTTTATTAATGAATCGTACCGCCAGGTATCGCGGATGCGTGACGTCATTCGAAACCTGAGTTCAACTGCCTCTTATTACGCGACGCTTAACTCCTTCACGGGAAAGGGAGGAATTCACTTCCGCCACGAGGGATTTGTTATTCCGGTTTCATTTCACCAAAAAGCGGTCGCCGGAAGTCGGGCGCTAAGTCCGGAATATTCAACGATCCTGAACAAAAAAGCCGATGTAATCCTTGGTATCCTCAAGGAAATGGATCAACTCAACCAGGTCCTGGAGCAGGAGATTGAAACGAAGTCGTATGAACGTGACGCGTGTAAGCAGATCTATGCCCGCATAGAGCGGCTAAAAGTTTTGTACGAAACGTGGGATGAACGCAAAGAGCAGCTTCACGATGACCTCCGGAAACTATTTGATGCATATGCGACGCCGTCTGACCGCCAGTCATGGGTGAAATCCGGGCAGGCACTGAGGACACTGACCGAT
>CBKWFZ010000179.1:0-7001 GCA_966673785.1 uncultured bacterium | reverse complement strand
CGGCTCGGGTTCGGGTTCCGGCTCTGGATCAGGTTCTGGTACCGGTTCGGGTGGATCCGGCCTTGGCGGACGGAGTATCCTGGATGGAAAAGGCGGTGTTGACAATGGCAGGATCGCTGCAACCCAGGCCGGTACGATCATCACGATCAGGGAAGCGGAGATCGTTGAGTCGCATAAATTCCAGGTTCTTGATTATGAATTGAGTCTTCAGGCCAGTTATCGTATCGGCGCACTGCGCATTATGGCCACATCCACCGTGTTATTCCCCGTCAACCCCTCGAAAGTTGTAACCGACCAATCGACGTACGAGGAAGAATTGAAAACCGGCTTCCTGTGGTCAGCGGGAATTCGCTACATCATTCATTGAGTTGTTCGTAGAATTCCGCAAGGCGATCTGATTTCATGCCGTCGGCGAACGCCTCGCCCAGGGAAGTAATGCCGACGCGTTTGTTGTGTCGTATATCCTCCACGTTCCGAATAATCTCTATTGTCTCCTGGCAAAAATAAAACTGACTGACTCCGGTTTGCCGATTAACTTTGTTATCAAGTCTCACACAATAGTGATCCTGTTTGTCGGATGGCCATCAACGACTCACAGTTTCCGGTGTTGAATTTGCGGCAAAATTATTCGATTCCGTTTGCCCCAAATACAAATGGAACCCGATGACGCGATGAGAGTCGCTCCACGTAAATCAGCAGAGTATTACTGAGAAATGGTTGATTTTTTGTGAGAATTCCTGATATTAGTGTCTTGAATACACTTATATGAGGCTATTTCTTCTCGTTACCCTGCTGCTCATTAGGTTTACCGGTATTTGCCAGGATCGCGCCGGACTCCGCCTCTGGTATGACCAGCCTTCCGGTGATACCTGGGAAAACGCGCTGCCTGTCGGGAACGGAAGGCTCGGTGCCATGGTTTATGGAAACGTCGCGTTTGAAACGATTCAGCTAAATGAACATACGGTATGGAGCGGGAGTCCGAACAGAAACGATAATCCCAAATCGCTCGAGTCTCTTCCGGAAATTCGCCGCCTGATTTTCGAAGGAAAGCATAAAGAGGCGGAAGCGCTGGCCAATGAAACAATCATTTCAAAGTCTTCTCACGGACAGATGTTTCAGCCTGTGGGCAGTCTCCACCTTTCAATTCCGGCTCACGCACAATTCACGGCGTACTCGCGTGAGCTTGATATCGAAAGAGCTGTAGCCAGAACTACTTACAGCGTTGGTCCCGTTACCTATACACGCGAGGTCATCGCATCATCGGTGGATGGGGTGATCGCTGTCAGGCTTACGGCCTCCGAGCCCCGAAGTGTTTCGTTCACCAGCTTGTTTTCCACACCCCAGCCAAATGCAAGAGTCGCGACTTCGGGTGACAACGAACTTACACTGAGCGGAGTCACTACCGATCATGAAGGCGTTGAAGGAAAAGTGCGGTTCAAGGCAATCGCGCGTATCAAAACGGAGGGCGGCGCCGTTTCATCATCGGACACATCAATCGTCGTCAGTAACGCCGACGCCGTCACGATCTACGTTTCTATCGCAACCAACTTTAACCGATACAATGACCTTAACGGTGATGAGAATGAAAGAACTGCTTCGGTTCTCGGGAAAGCGTTTTCCAAATCGTATGCTCAAATTCTTTCGGATCATATCAACGCGTATCAAAAGTACTTCAATCGCGTAAAGCTTGACCTTGGCACCAGCGATGCCGCGAAGCTTCCCACGGATGAGAGACTTCGGTCGTTCAGGTCGGGTTCGGATCCGCATCTGGTAACGTTGTACTTTCAGTTCGGGCGGTACCTTCTGATATCTTCTTCACGCCCGGGTGGACAACCTGCAAATCTTCAGGGGATATGGAATCATCGCATGAGGCCGCCATGGGACAGCAAGTACACCATCAACATCAACGCGGAAATGAACTACTGGCCCGCGGAAAGAACGAACCTTTCGGAACTTCACGAGCCATTCCTCAGAATGGTCCAGGAATTGGCAGAGACGGGAAAGGAAACTGCCAGGGTAATGTACGGGGCACGTGGCTGGATGGCGCATCACAATACGGATATCTGGAGGGCTACTGGCGCGGTCGACGGCGCATTCTGGGGTTGCTGGAACGCAGGTGGCGGATGGACAAGTCAGCACCTGTGGGAACACTATCTGTATAATGGAGACACGAAGTACCTTGCTTCGGTTTATCCGGTTCTCAGGGAAGCCGCGAAGTTCTATGTCGATTTTTTGATCAAGCATCCGTCCAGTCAATGGCTTGTTATCAATCCTGGTATGTCACCTGAAAACGCACCGCAGGCGCACGGCGGTTCGTCGCTTGATGCCGGAGCCACGATGGACAATCAGATCGTCTTTGACGTTTTCTCAAATGCGATCGATGCAGCCGGAATTCTGAAGACCGATGCGGCGTTTGTCGATACGCTCCGGCAAATGCGCGACCAGTTGCCGCCGATGCACATTGGCCGGCACGGGCAGTTGCAGGAATGGCTCGACGACATCGACGACCCAAATGACAAACATCGCCACGTCTCTCACCTGTATGGCCTTTTTCCGTCGAATCAGATTTCACCGTTTCGTACGCCACAACTATACGCGGCGGCAAAAACGACATTGATTCATCGCGGAGACGTTTCTACCGGTTGGAGCATGGGATGGAAGGTAAACTGGTGGGCGAGATTACTGGATGGTAATCGCGCGCTTAAATTGATTCAGGATCAGCTTACGCCGGTAGGAACAAACGAAGGCGGAGGCGGAACGTACAACAATCTCTTTGATGCGCATCCCCCGTTCCAGATCGACGGAAATTTCGGTTGCACTTCCGGTATTGCCGAGATGCTGATGCAGAGCAGTGATGGCGCCGTGTTCCTCTTGCCTGCGCTGCCGGATGACTGGGCAAACGGGAGCGTCAGCGGATTGCGTGCCCGTGGAGGATTTGAGGTTACAGCGTTGGAATGGAAGTCAGGAAAGCTGGTGAAGCTCGTCATTAAATCAACATTAGGCGGCAACCTGCGCATAAGGACAAATCATGAAGTAAAACTCACCAAGGGCCGATTGAGAGCCGCTCGCGGAGAAAATTCCAATCCATTTTATCGCGTGAGCGAGGTTGCAGCGGCTGTGACTTCGCCGGAAGCAACGCCAGCGGTACCCGACTTCGGCAATAGCTTTCTTTATGACATTCCGACGAAAGCAGGACAGGTTATTACAGTTATTCCGAAGTAGAAGTCAACGAATATTACGCTTCGCCAGATCACGATATGAGAAATTTTACCAGACGAACATGTGCGAATAAGCATCCCGTTAGAAACGGCATGCTTATTCTTTTCCTGTGCGCGTGTGCTGTTATGCCATTAACTGCACAAATGCCACGGGATCCGGGAATGCCCGGAACACCCATCAGTTCTGAACTGTTTGGACTTTTTTTCGAGGATATTAATTATTCAGCAGACGGGGGCTTGTACGCGGAGTTGGTTCAAAATCGCTCTTTCGAATACAATCCGGCGGAGCAACGGGAATGGCATTCACTATCGTTCTGGGAATATTTGACTCCCGGGTTCTCCTACGGTAAAATAACTATTGAGACCGCAACACCGGTTCATCCGAATAATCCGCATTACCTGGTTTTGAACGCCGAGCATGTCGGTCATGAAGAACAACATTCAGGACCTTCAGGCGTAGGTATCAGGAATACCGGGTTTGATGGCATGGTCGTTAAAGGGAGTGAACGCTACAATTTCTCGCTGATCGCGAAGCAGGTAGGCAAATTTCCGGTAGAAGTGCGCGTGAGTCTGCAAACGCCGTCAGGAAAAATCCTTGCTGAAGAGAAAGTTTCAATCGGTTCGCCGGAATGGACGAAGTACGCGGGAAGCCTGGTGCCCGTCGAAGCGCATGATAGTGCTTCGCTGGTGATCCTGGCAGAAACGATCGGGACGGTCGCGCTGGATGTGATTTCCCTCTTTCCCGAACGTACTTTCAAAAACCGGCCGAACGGATTACGAGCCGATCTCGCGCAGGTTCTTGCTGATATGAAACCCAGGTTCGTCCGTTTCCCGGGCGGTTGCCTCGTTCACGGTGACGGTCTGGGTAACATGTATCGCTGGAAGAACACGATCGGCCCCATCGAACAACGGGTCGAACAAAGAAACATCTGGGGTTATCATCAAACCGGCGGACTTGGTTATTATGAGTACTTTCAATTCTGCGAAGATATTGGCGCAAAACCTTTACCTGTACTGCCCGCTGCGGTGAGTTGTCAGAACTCAGGGGGTACATGGCGTATCGGAGGGACAGGACAGCGTGCGTTGCCGATGGATCAAATGGATGATTATGTGCAGGAGGTGCTCGATCTCATCGAATGGGCCAACGGTCCAGCTACGTCAAAGTGGGGTGCTGTTCGCGCCGCCGCTGGACATCCGGATCCGTTCAATCTTGAATACATCGGTATCGGTAATGAAGACAAGATCACTCCGGAATTTGAGGCGCGCTTCAGATTGATTTATGACGCAGTCAGGCGCAAACATCCTGAAATTACCGTTATCGGAACCGTTGGGCCGTTTCCCGATGGTGATGACTTCACCAAAGGCTGGGATTATGCCGACAAGCTGAAAGTTCCGATGGTAGACGAACACTACTATAAGGAACCCAAATGGTTTGTTAATAATCAATACCGCTACGATGGGTACGACAGAGATAAGGCGAACGTATATCTCGGCGAGTTTGCATCGTGGGGAAACAAAATGCGCAACGCCATGGCTGAGGCGATCTATATGGTCGGCCTTGAGCGGAACGGTGACGTGGTTCGTATGGCATCGTACGCGCCGCTATTGGCAAAGAAAGGACACACACAATGGAAAACCGACATGATCTTCTTTGACAATAAGTCGGTATGTCTGACACCGAACTATTATGTGCAGCAGCTTTTCTCGCTCAATCAGGGCGATATACACTACAGGAATGTATTTTCGATTTCACCGGCCGACTCAACGCTTGCAGCTTCGTGCGTTCTGCAAAAATCCTCCGGCGATCTGATACTGAAAGTTGTAAATGCAGGAATAACGCAGAAGGATGTAACAGCCGATCTCGCTGCATTTGGTCGGATCGTGTCAACTGCTGAACAAACAATCCTGACCGGCGACGCCGATGCCGAGAACACATTGGAGAATCCCGGAAACATCTTACCAGTCACTTCAAAAATAAGTGTGCGGAAAGCTTTTCGCTATACCGCACCTCCAATGTCGCTTACGGTGATTCGGATAAAACGGAAGTAGGATTTAATCAGAACAGTCAAATGTCAATCAAGAGCGTGCTTTTAGCGAAATTAATTCCCGGTGTCTTTGCGCTTTCGCTTATCCCGGTGGCCACGAACGCGCAGAACCAATCCGCGCACAATCCCATTATATTCGCCGATGTTCCGGATGCTGCCGTGATTCGCGTGGACGACATGTATTACATGAGCAGCACGACCATGCACATGAATCCCGGTGTGCCAATCATGAGATCAAAAGACCTCGTTAACTGGCAACTGATAAACTATACGTATGATACACTGGCCGGCATCGACGAACTGAATCTCGATAACGGGAAGAGCACCTATGGCCGGGGTTCGTGGGCGAGTTCGATTCGATTCCATAACGGCACATACTACGTCACCACATTTGCACAAACCACCGGTAAGACTTACATCTGGTCGACAAAGAGTCTCGAGAAAGGACCGTGGAAGATGACGTCGTTCAGCCCATCGTATCACGATCACACATTATGGTTTGACGACGACGGTCGTGTCTATCTCATTTATGGTGTCCGGCGTCTTAAGCTCGTCGAACTATCCGAAGATCTTTCCGGTGTTAAGCCAGGCACGCAGGAGACTGTGATCATAGAAAATGCGAGCGCCCCCGCCAATGCCGATATCATGCTTGGCGCTGAAGGTTCACAGTTGTTTAAGGTGAATGGAAAGTACTATTTGTTCAACATCACCTGGCCGAAAGGCGGTATGCGAACCGTGATCATTCACCGCGCGGATGACATCCGAGGTCCGTGGGAAGGCCGGCTCGCGCTGCAGGATCTGGGTGTAGCGCAGGGTGGCCTGATCGATACGCCGGACGGGCGATGGTTTTCATATCTGTTCCGGGACTACGGGGCAGTGGGGCGGATACCATACCTTGTTCCGGTTGAATGGAAGGATGGGTGGCCTGTTCTCGGCAAAAACGGAAAGGTTCCGGAAACGCTGGAACTGCCACCTAACAAAAGCCTGATACCCGGCATCGTCGCGTCGGATGAGTTCGTGCGGGAAAAAGGAGACCGGCAATTGCCACTGGTATGGCAATGGAATCACACTCCCGACGACGCGCATTGGTCTTTGTCGGCGAGGAAAGGTCATCTCAGACTGACAACGGGACGGGTAGATACATCGTTTTATCTTGTTAAGAATATACTGACGCAGCGAACCATTGGGCCGGAGTGTTCGGGTTCAACCAGGCTTGACGTGACCAGCATGAAGGAGGGTGATTTTGCCGGGCTCACATTGTTTCAGAAGAAGTATGGCCAGGTGGGTGTCAGGTATGAGAATGGAACGAAATCAATTGTAATGGTGAATGCGGAGAACGAACCGGTTGAGGTGGAACGCGTTCCATTATCGCAGAATACGGTATACCTGAAAGCTGAATGCAACTTCTCGGACAGGACGGATACCGCAGCGTTTTTTTATAGTCTCGACGGCAAGTCGTGGAAGCGCATTGGAGGACCGCTAAAAATGTCCTATACCCTACCTCACTTTATGGGGTACCGGTTCGGGCTATTTAATTATGCTAGTACAAGTGCGGGGGGATACGTGGACTTTGATTATTTCCGGATATCGGAAAGGGGAGAGGAATGATTTTTCGTGAGCGGATGGGGTTTCAGAAATACGAAAGACCGACGTTTCCCTGTGAACTCCCCAAACGTCGGGATACTCAAAAACAGTTTCTTAATTCTACACTTGGTCTGCATCTAATTTGAATGCATTT
>CBKWFZ010000178.1:0-7039 GCA_966673785.1 uncultured bacterium | reverse complement strand
TGCAAATGTTCGATGACGTCGGCAAGCACAATAAAATCGAACGAGTCATCCGGATAGGGAAGCGCGTATCCGCCGACCACTTCGAACGAGCCTTTGAAATTATGTTTTTCGAACATTTCCCGGCAAAAACGGATTCCGTCGACAGAAGGTTCGGTTCCGTGCAGCTCGCATTTAAACCGGCTGTAGATCAGTCCGCTCAACGCGCCGTCGCCGCATCCGATCTCCAATACGCGTGATGTTTGCGTGGCTCCTGCAGCCGCAAGCAGTTCGATCACCAGATCGTATCTTCCGCGCAGAAAACTGTCGATACGGAAAACACTTCCGAAATAGTTCTCCCAGTGATAAGCACCGCGCTTTCGGTATTTTTCAAACTCGATTTCGTTACTTGAATCCACTTCCATAGGTTGTCAGGTGACGGTTTCTGTTTTACATTATTGCCAGTTAACAAGTTCGCGGTAAACACGGTGAATCGGTAGCCCGACCACGTTGTAATAGGAGCCGGAAATCGTTGAAATACCGATCTGACCGATCCAGTCCTGAATACCGTAGGCCCCCGCTTTGTCGAAGGGTTTATGGGTTTTGATATAGTATTCAATTTCGTGGTCCGTGAGCTCGACGAAGGTGACACTCGTCGCTTCCGCGAATGACCTTTTTTTTGAATTGGCTACCATGCATACGCCGGTAACGACCATGTGGGTGTTTCCGGAGAGTTGCCGCAGCATTGCCCTTGCTTCGTCCGCCGTCTCAGGTTTGTTTAATACCGTTTCGCCGATCACCACAGTCGTATCGGCAGCGATGACAATTTCATCGCCAACGACGGGTCCGAACGATGCTGCTTTCTTTTCAGCCAGAAAAAGTGCAACGTTCAGCACAGGCAAATCAGCCGGAAAAGATTCATCGACGTGGGGAGATCGGACTGTAAACTTAAATCCCGCCTGACGCATCAGCTCCTGACGCCGCGGCGATGCGGATGCCAGGACAATCGGACGAATGAGGTTGCTAGAAGGGTGCATAGGGGGAGGGCTTGAATTCACGCTCGCGGATTGAGCCGAAAATAAATCCACAAACGACTTTCGGATAGAAGTACGTCGATTTCTGAGGCATCGTGTAACCGCTATGACACACGCGCTTCACTTCTTCGATAGTTACGCCGTTTGTAATGATCGCCATCTGCGCGGTTCCATTATAAACTTTTCGGACACATTCCGGAAAGTTGCGATCGAATGATATCAGCGGACTCCTTCGTTGTTCTTTTCCGGGGATACCAAGCGCTTCCTGTAAAACGAAGTAATGCATGACGGTCAGATCAAGCGCGCGAACCTCGTCGGGAAACGGCCACTTCATTCGCGCAAGATTCTCTGGTTTGAGGCGGACCTTGAACGCGTTGTTTTTCATGACGATTCCAAAAGCCCAGGGTTTTCCGCTGATCACTTCCTGTAAGGCATCGGCTTCGTCAACAGGCTTGATGATAAAGTCGCGCGAAAGCTTTTCCATGACACGCGTTTCGTCAAATGAATCCAATCCTGCCACCAGCCTGTGCGTTGGCATGATCCGCAGATCGCCGGCCTCGGTGTTAGTCAGGTACATCAGGTGGTAATTGTAACCTTCATCGCCGGTATGGTTGGGATTTCGCCGCTTTTGTTCGTGCTGGTGCGCCAGCGACCCCTCGTACCGGTGGTGCCCGTCTGCAAGGATGATCTTTCTGGGTTTGATGATCTCAATGAATTCATTGATAACACGGGCATCATGAATGACGGCAAGCACATCCCGGACACCCTGGTAATCTTCTGTTTCAAGGACCGGATTCTTGATTGCTTCATCCATATACCGTTCCAGTGTAAACTGGTCATCCGTATACAGACCATGCGTTGGGCTCGAGTTCATCTCTGTTTTTTCGAGCATTTCGATCCGGTCGTTCACGGAACTGGGGATCGTGTTCTCATGACGGAGAATGACTTTTTCATGCCAGCCGTAAAGGCGAATGTTGCAGATGAACCCTTTGCGGCAAAGCTCTTCGTTTGATCCGGGCAACGTGAAATATTGATAGTAAACGTAGATTGCGGGAAGCTTATCCTGAATGATTATCCCTTCTTTTTTCCACGCCTCAAGCAGGAGACCGGCCCGATCAGCGGGAAACGGCGGCTGGGGCAGGTTGATGTGAATGCTGTTGTAGGGATTGCGATATAACGTCTGGCGCTGTTTCTCGGACACCACGTCGAACAACGGCGAGGTCAGCGTCTCGATCTGATCAGCCAGGGTTTTGTTGTACCGCCATGCGTGCAGCGGTCTGATTTCGGCCATTTGCAACTTTTTCAAAAGACAATGATAAAAACGGGCCGGGCCGGAAACAAGAAAGCCAGGTCGTTTGTCCTGGCTTTCATTGAATGTTATTGACGTTTATTGGGCGCTGTCTGACTCGATTGGTTCTCCAAGCGGCAGCGTTCCACCCGGAGCGGATGGCGGCGCCTGTTCAGCCGCATTCTTAAGGATCTCATCGCCCGAGGTAACGCGTGAAGAATGCATTGCGCTGGTTGCAAGCGTAAGAACCACCAGGGCTACAATAAAGCCCCATGTGAGCTTTTCAAGCAGGTCGCCAGTTTTCTTCACACCGATGATATTGCTTGCGGCAGACCCGCCAAACTGACTTGACAAACCACCGCCCTTGGAATTCTGCGCAAGAATAACCAGGATCAGCAGAATGCTTATCAGAATAATCAAACCTATAATTAACGCGTACATACTACTTTTTCAGTTCTTCGATTTGGGACGCAAAGTAAGCCTTTTTTTGCGGAAACTTCCAAATCAGTTTCTTCAATACTTCGATCGCCTTCTCCTTTTTGCCCTGTTTAAGCAGAATCTCGACAAGCGTTTCGGAAATGATGGCATCGCCAAAGTCGCCGGTCTTTATCGACGAAAGATCTTCGGGAGCAGACTGTTTATCCTTTGCGCCCGAAATAGACGGCTGGACCCGCATAAACTGGTCGATCATCTGTATTTGCTCTTTCTGCTTTTCGCTTTCCGGCGTGATTTCCTGTTTTGTGGTCACGATCTGGTCGATCAGCACGTCCGTCGCATCCTTTCTTTTTCTGCGGTTTCGCAAGCCAATAGTGGTATGGGTTGAGTCATTTGTTCCGGAAACGCTTTTGGCAAGCTCGATTATGCGCTCCTTTCGCGACTTCCGTGATTCTTTTTCATGTTCTGCAGATTCTTCCACTGCCTCCGTTGCATCCGTCGATTCGGCCTGAAATGATGTCATTGAGCCGTCTATGAACAGCAGTTCAAAATTTTGCTTCAGCTTGTGAAGTTTCTCGAGGTCGACGATCACCGTCTGCGCAATATCACCTGATGCTTCTTCCGCTGGCGCCTTTTGTGAATCGTTCACCTTCACGAATGTTTTGACGCCGGCAGCAGTGTCTGCCTCCATAATATCCTTTAACACTCCACGATCCGCGGCATAGACTGCAGCCATCTGAAGCTCGCGCTGAGAGTTTGCGAAACCATGGTCTTTACTTACACGCGCGGACAACGCATGAAGGATTTGACTAAAAGGAAAGCTTTCTTTCAGGGTTAGAACATTTTGCGCTGCATGAGAATCAGTATCGCAGAAATGTTGTAAAACGTTCAAAAATTCAGGTTTCTCCACTTGGTCAGGCCTTACGGTAAAAATAGCAAATTTTACCAATTGGCAACGGAGGCGTTGAAGATGTCGTTTATGATACGCTCGAAAATGTCACGTGTGTATTGTTCCTCGACGTCGGTCAGATTCGATTCGTTCGGGAAATCGCGGTAAAAAGAAAATGTTTTGTTTTGAAAGTTCATCGACTCGTCGAGATTGTTGATGTAAGACGCCTTGACCGTTATGGTAATACGCGTTGAAGTGGCGCTTGCGATGCCGTCGTTGGTAGATGAGTTAACGGGAGCGACTGGTGTAAGCCGCAAATCGACGATCTCACCCTCAAGCATGAGGTCGGCATCGCCGGTGACTACAGCAATATTCGAATTCTGGATGAAGTAGTTTTTGAGTTGATTGGTGAATGTCTGTCCCATGTTCGCGGGTCCGAGATCCGCATTGTTGAAGAACTCCGCGATCGCAATAGTTCCGGCGGTTGTCGTCGTGCCAGTAAATGAGTATTTAACGCTGGTGCCACACGAAAGGAACACCATTGCAATAACAACAAGCCCGGCGCGAAATTTTCCACTCATAGTATTATGCGTCAATCCTCGAGGTCATACTGCTTGATCTTGCGGTATAACGTTCGCTCCGAAATCCCCAAATCGCGTGCCGCATATTTCCGGCGGTTATTGTTCTTGCGAAGCGCCCGGATGATCAGCTCTTTTTCTTTCTTCTCGATGGAGAGCGAATCATCCTCGGTTTCGTGCGTTATGTCATGCACATCTTCAACGTGATTCTCCTCCGCGCCGCCGTTGTCGGGCAGATTCAAGACCATGGCTTCATGATCACCAACGCCCTCGGTCTCATGTATCCCTTCAAAAAGATCCGGATTCTCCTTGATCAGCTGCCCCGCCTTTCCGACTCCGGAATAGGTGTCGAGCACAAGCTTCTTCAGTTCATGCATGTCTTTTTTCATGTCGAACAGGACTTTGTACAGGATGTCGCGTTCGGACAGCCCATCCTTTTCCATCGAACCCTTGTAGAGAGCGGGAAGGTTATTCTCGCGCGGCAGATAGCGCTGCAGCTTTTCACCGTCAATTTCCTTGTCGTCGGTAGAGAGCACGGAAATCTGCTCGACGAGATTCTTCAATTGACGGATATTTCCCGGGAACCGGTATTGAATCAGGAGACTCTTTGCGTCTTCGGTCAGGCTGATCGGTTTTACTTTGTATTTCTCCGCGAAGTCGGTCGCGAACTTGCGGAACAGTAGTTCGATGTCCTTGCCGCGTTCCCGCAATGGCGGGACGTATATGGGTACCGTGCTGAGCCTGTAATACAGGTCTTCGCGGAACTTGCCTTCTTCCACATTGCGCATGAGATTAACATTCGTCGCCGCGACCACGCGAACGTCTGTCTTCTGCACCTTGGATGATCCGACCTTGATGAATTCTCCGTTTTCCAGAACGCGCAGCAACCGCGCCTGTGTGCCCAAAGGCATTTCACCGATCTCGTCAAGAAAAATTGTACCGCCGTTAGTCACTTCGAAATAGCCTTTTCTGGCCTCGTGCGCGCCGGTGAATGAGCCTTTTTCATGACCGAACAATTCCGAGTCGATCGTGCCTTCCGGAATTGACCCGCAGTTTATCGCGATGAACTGCCCGTGTTTCCGGGGGCTCAGGTGGTGAATGATTTTCGAGAATGATTCCTTTCCGCTTCCACTTTCTCCCGTGATCAGAACCGACATGTCGGTTGGTGCCACCTGAATGGCGACGCTCACAGCATTATTCAGCAAGGGTGAGTTGCCAATAATGCCAAAGCGAAGTTTCACACTTTGAATTTCGGATTCGGAAATTGCCATTTTTTCAATCGTCATTTAAACAGTGTCCGGAAGGCTTCCGTCAGCCGGAACTGCGCGGCCCATCAATGTGGCAGCGGTACAATTGTCGACTTTCACGTTCACGTAGTCTCCTTTACCGAAGCCTTCCCGTGGAAAAACAATTACTTTGTTCGCGCTGTTTCTTCCCTGGAGGAAATCTTCCGACCTTTTCGAAAAACCCTCGACCAGCACACGGAATACCTTTCCGATATCCCGCTTGTTCCGGGCCAGAGAATGCGCTGTTTGTTTTTGAATGATTTCGTTTAGCCTGCGTTTTTTGACATCGTCGGAAATATCATCCGGATATTTTTTCGCCGCCAGCGTTCCCGGTCGTTCCGAATAGTGGAACATGTAGGCAAAATCATACTGTACGGCATCCATCAACGTAAGCGTGTCCCGGTGCTCGTCTTCCGTCTCAGAACAAAATCCAGTGATCATATCCGACGACAGTCCGCAGTCTTCACCGAGGATTTCACGGATCCGGCTGATCTTATCCAGATACCATTCGCGTGTGTAGCCACGGTTCATCAGTTCAAGTATCCGCGAGTTCCCGCTTTGAACGGGTAGGTGAATGTATTTGCAGATGTTTTCGTAACGCGCCATCACCGTCAGCACCTCGTCGGTGATATCCTTGGGATGCGATGTGGAGAACCGGATGCGCAGCGACGGATTAACGCGAGCCACCATTTCGAGGAGACCGGCGAACGTGATTATATCTCCCCCGGCTTCTTTCTCAAGGCGCGCCTTGTTATTTTCCTCCGGGCTCCATTTGTATGAATCGACATTCTGGCCAAGCAGGGTCACCTCTCTGAATCCGCGTTCGAACAAGTCCTTTGCCTCCTGCACGATCGAATGCGGATCACGACTGCGTTCGCGGCCCCGTGTAAAGGGCACCACGCAAAATGAGCACATGTTGTCGCATCCCCGCATGATCGAAATGAAAGCGGTAATACCATTCGAATTCAGACGTACGGGGCTGATATCTGCATAAGTCTCCTCGCGGGACAGGAACGTATTTACGGCTTTTCCACCTTCGTCAACCTGACCGATAAGTTTGGGCAGGTCGCGATATGCGTCAGGGCCCGCTACAAGGTCTACAATCTTCTCTTCCTCAAGTAGTTTGGCCTTGAGACGCTCCGCCATGCAACCGAGCATTCCGACCAGCAAATGGGGTTTTTGTCGTTTAAGACCATTAATATGCGTGAGGCGATTGCGGACCGTTTGTTCCGCCTTTTCACGAATAGAGCACGTATTCAGGAAAACCACGTCTGCGGAGCTGATGTCCGACGTTGTCTCAAAACCTTCTTTTTCGAGTATGGAAGCCACAATTTCGCTATCTGAGAAGTTCATCTGGCAGCCATAACTTTCGATGTAAAGCCGGCGGGAGTGCCCGCGCGGATTGTCCCGCGAAATATGGACAGTCTCGCAGATTTCCTGCTTCTCAGCCCCCATGATATCAATATCACCAATCAAATTATCCATCCAGGCCTGTTTTGAGTCGCAAAAATAAGAGAAAATGGGCTTGTTCCGTGACATCTTGTCAGCCTTTG